>DASSJF010000035.1 GCA_035691305.1 bacterium | reverse complement strand
CCCGGCCCGCGTCGTACCGGCGCTCGGTGTGGCCGCGGCGGCGGGTGGCGCCGCGGAGTGAGGCGACGATGTAGACGGCGACGATGACCGCGGTGACGGCTGCGGCACCGGTGCGCGCGGCGGCACGACGAGCGTCACCGTTTGCCGCGACGTCCGCGCGCCCTGGCCGCGTTCGGTGATGCGCAGGGGGACGTCGGCATTCGGACGGCCGTTGGATTCCACAGGCAGATCTGCGCGTGAGCGGCGGTTCGGAGCCCGAAGCGCACTCCCGCCCGACGCGGCGCCGATCTCTCCTTCGTCGGCGGCGGTCGGACCACCGCCCCGGGGCGCAACCGCCGCGGCCGGACGGGAGGTAGCGGCCGGCGCGTCGCGATCCTGGGTAGTCGGGTGCAGACGATCCGGCAAGATCCACGCCACGATCGCCGCGACGGCGAGCGCGCAGACGAGCATGGCGGCGATGCGGCGGCGCACGATTAGAACGACTTGCTCACCGACATGAAGACTCTCCTCCCGGGCTCCGCGAACCCCTGCGCGTCCTGGTACTGTACGTCGAAGAGGTTGACGACGCCGCCCTGCACGCTGTACCCGCCGCCGAGCGGCCACGTCGCCGTCACGGTAGTCAGCCAGTAGCCCGGCAACACGGTGGTATTGGCGGCGTCCGCGAACGTCTCCCCCGAGTAGCCGACGATGAGCGCGATCGTCGCCCCCGCCCCGGGCCGGTAGTCGATCTCGAGGTTGCCCATCGACCGCGGCACGTAGATCATGTCGAGATTCGTCGCGACATCTCGGGCGCGCTGGCCCGTGTAGTTGGCCCTGACGAACCACCGCGGCGACAGCCGGCCGGCCAGCTCGATGGCGCCGCCCGATATGATCGCGTGCCCGACGTTGACCGGGATGAACAGCGGCGGCGGCGACGTGATGAGGTTCGTCGCATCTTTGTAGAAGCCGTCGACCTGCAGCGTCAGTCCCGCCGCCAGCGCGTACTCGAGGCTCGCGTCGTAAGACCACGCGCTTTCCGCCTGGAGGTTCGGGTTGCCGAAGAGCCCCGGCGCCAGTTCGTCGAAGGTCGGCGCCCGGTACGTCCGTCCCACCGCGCCCCGGAACACCAGGCGGTCGCTCAGGAACACGACAACACCACCGCGCGGGTCGATCTGCGTACCGTAGAGGTTCGTCTCGCCGGCGGGCCGCGTGAACGTGTCCTGCCGCGCGCCGATCGACACGAGCACCGTCGGCGCCGCGCGCCAGTCGTACTGGGCGTAGAATCCCAGGTCGCTGCCTTGATCGGGAAAGATCACGCCGCCGTTGTCCGTGTGGAAGATGACTTCGTTTTCGTAGTCGGCGCCGAGCGTCAAGAGATTCCCCCCGCCGGCGGCCAGGACGACCTGCGCCTGCGCGCCCCAGAAGTCCGCGGCATCGTCCGACTGGAACGCGAGGCCGGGGCTCAGAAAGTTGACGTCGTCGTAGATGCGGTAGACGCGCAGCAGCGTCCCGGGCCCGTCGGCGCGGCCGGTGCGCCACGACAGGTCGAGCAGGGTCCGTCCGTCCCACAGACGCGCGAACATGTCCTGAAACGGCACCGGACCCGGAGAGCCGGTGATGTGGTAGAGCCGGTCGCCGGTCAGCGTGAGGTCGCCGCCGCCCGCCGCCCAGCGGAGTTTCGCCATCACAGTGGAGTTGGTGTAGTCGGTGTCCGGGGCGAAGCCGGTACTGCCGGTCTGAACGCCCTGCACGAGATAGGTCGTGGTTCCGCTCTGGCCGCCGATCGACAGCACGTTGCTGGTCTCGCCGTACGAGCCGATCCGGGCCGACGCCGACGATTCGGGCCGGCCCCTCGTCACGATGTTGACGACGCCGCCGATCGTCGCGCTCCCGTAGATCGCGGAGAACGGTCCCCGCAGGACCTCGATGTGATCGACCTGTTGGATCGGCAACGTGCTGAGGTCGACGCTCGCCTGATCGGGCCGGTTGAGCGGAACGCCGTCGAGCATAATGAGGCTCTGCGTCGAGGGCGAGCCACGGATGCTCATCGTCGTGAGCGAGCCCGGGCCGCCGGTCGAGCGGATCAGCACTTCCGGCAGCACCCGCAAAGCGTCGGCGACGGTAAGCGCGCCCATCGCGGCGATCTCCTCCGCGGTGATCACGCTAATCGAGGCCGGCGTCGTCGCCGGCAGCTGAGGCCGGCGGCCCGCGACCTCGACCTCCGGCAGCTCGAAGGTTGGCGGCGTGCTTTCGGGCGGCGGTCCGGGCTGCGCCCACCCCGGAAGGCGCGGCCCGAGCAGCACTGCCATCGCGGCGAGCGCGGCCGCCGCGGAGCGGCGCGCGAGACCGGCCGGGCAACACGGAACATGCATCGACGTCCTCCGTTCCCGGCGTCAGCCGGGGCCCCGGCCGCCCCGGGGACAGGCGGACAACAAAAAATGGCCCCGGTGCGGGCACGGGGACCAAGGCGGCATGACGCCGTGGCGTACTGGCCTTTCAGCCGAAGGTCACCGTACGCGCCCGGACGGGCAGGTTTCCTGGCTCCGGATCCTCGCCGCAACCGCGCCTTCCCGGTTTCCCAGTGGCGTTCGCGGAAACGGCTCCCCGTTACAGTGGCGGGACCGCGCCGGACTTGCGGCCGGCTGCGCCCTTTCGGGCGGCACGCCGGTCGCGCACCGGACTTCCCTTTTCCCCCGGCGAACCCGGGGGCACCCGTCCAGTACGGTATGCAGTTGTCGGCGATGGCTTCGAGTCGAGCAGCGAAGGTCCTTCCCGAGTCAGGCGCCGGCCGACCGCGCTCGTCGACGCCCGCGTCTCACCCCTTCGGCACGCGCAGCGGTGTCACAAACGCTTCGCGGATCCAGACGTTGGGGCCGCTCGCGAGGAGCGACCGGACGACGCGCGCGACGTCCTCGGGCTGGAGCGCCCAGCTTCGTGCCGCCATGCCGGTGGAAAACGAGGTCTGGACCGACCCGGGCTCGACGACGCTGACCTTCACGCCGCTGTTTCGCACCTCGAGACCGACCGCTTCGGTGAACCCGATCACGCCAAACTTGGACGCGGAGTAGGCGGCGCCGCCGGCCATCCCGAGACGTCCGGCGCCCGAGGCGACATTGATGATGTGACCGCGTCCCCGTCGCAGCATGACGGCCAGAGCGGCCTTTGTGAACAGGAAGACGCCGGCGAGGTTCACGTCCATCAGGCGACGCCACGCGTCGAGCGGCATCTCGTGCACCCGGCCGGACCACCCGATGCCTGCGTTGTTGATCACCCCGTCGAGGCCGCCCCACTCTTCGGCGCGGGCGACGGCGGCAGCCGCGGTCGCCTCGTCGGCGACATCACCGGCGACCACCGCGGCGCGCTCTTTACCCGTTTCCTCGGCAAGACCGCGCAGCTCCGGCTCGCTTCGGGCGACCAGGACGAGCCGCGCGCCCGCATCGGCGAGTTCCTTGACGACCGCCCGCCCGATTCCCCGGCCCGCGCCGGTCACGATGATAACCTGCCCCGACAGCTCGCCGCCCACGCCCCACCTCCGCGCCGATTGTCCTGCCCTCCGCCGACCCCGAAACTATACCGCGCGCGCAGGACGAAAGTCCTTGCCCGCAGCGCGAAGCGCCGGCCGAACGGCCGGCGCTTCGTCACAACCCGATTGCCCGCTAAGAGCGCGGGCCTGAACTACCTAGTCCTTGCCGCCCGGCTTGGTCTGTCCGGGTTCGGACGGCACAGTCGCGACGTTCGGCTGGAGCGTAGCGATCGAGCGCTGCAGCAGAGGCATCGTCGAGTTCACCTTCGCCGCGGTATTGTCGGTCGTGCCGACCGCGACCCATACGCGGCTGCCGTGCGTCACACAGGTCTCGACACTTTGGCGCGGCTCGCCGTTACTGGCCTTCCAATTGTACACGCGCTCATAAGCCGACTGGCCGCCGATGGTCATCGGACCTTGACGGACCGTGGTCCACGTGTGAATGGCGAAGCGCAGGACGAGATCGGACTCGCTGATGCAGTCCTGCGCGTTGATCGGTACGCGCCAATCGTAGACGGTCACGTCGAGGCTGTCCGGCAGCAGCGCTCCCTTGCCGCCGGCCTGATACGCGGCAGATTTCGCTTCGACGGCCGGGTTCTTGGTCTGGGTCGTAACGCTCCATGTCGAGGGAACATCGATCGTAAAGCGGTTTTGCGGATCCCTCACGGATTTCAAGCCGACGCTCTGGGCGGCCACGGGGAGGACGGCGGTCATCGCGATGACGACGGCGACCGCCGGCAGCACGCCGGCCTTCTGGGTACGACCGTTACTTTGCACAAGCATCACCTCCAAGCAGGCGCCGGCCGCAGCGCGGTCGTGCCGCGCTGAGCCAGGCCGTGATTCGTTCAGTATTCTTCCCCCGTGACCGCACTCCGCCAAACCGGCGGGCGGGCGACGACGAGAGCTTACGCGTAGAAGCGCACGCGGCATGGATGACGTTCCCGCGCGGCGCTCTCGCGTGATCATTCTGTAGACGACTGCAGCCGATTATGCACTGACCGGCTTCCGTCAGACGGTATCGCGACCCCGGTTTGTCGGGCGTGCGGGCTCAATGCCACGCTCAGGCCGTCGCCGACGATGTTCAGGAGGAGCACCAAGACGAAAATCGCGGCGCCGGGGAACGTTGGGACCCACCACGCCGTCGTGGCATACTGGAGTCCGTTACTCAGCATGCCGCCAAGACTGATCACGTTCGGATCGCCGACCCCAAGGAAGCTCAGCGACGCCTCGCTCAGGATACCGTAGGACATCAAGAGCGCCATAAGCGCGAGCACCGGAGGGAGCGCGTTCGGCAGAATTTCGCGGAAAACGATTCGGCGGTTCGAGGCCCCGATCGCCCGGGCACTTTCCACGAATTCCGTGGATTTCAGCGAGAGCACCTCGGCGCGTGCGATCCGGGCGATCTGCGGCCAGCCGGTGAGGCCAAGCAGGATGATCACGGTAGAGAGACGTCCGCCGAATAGAAACGCGACAATTAGCGCGAGAAAGAAGCCGGGGAGAATCAGCAGCGCGTCCGCCGTGCGCATCAGCAGGTGCTCGATCCAGCCGCCGTAGTAGCCGGCCACCAGGCCGCATGCCAGGCCGGCCGACATCGCGATCGCCGCAACCGCCACCCCGGCGACAAACGATACTTCGATCCCGTACGCCGTGCGCGTCAGCACATCGCGTCCAAGGTAGTCGGCCCCGAACGGATGTGCCCCCGAGACCGGGCCCAGCGTGTCGCCGGTCATGGCGTTCGGATCGCGCGGGAAGATCGTCGGCGCGAACGCACTGCCAGCTCCGAGGGCCATCAAGACGGCCAGCGCCGCGAGCGGCACTCGCTGCCGCCGCAGCGCTTTCCACACGAATTGCAGGCGGCGGAACCGCCCGCCGCGCGCAGCCGGCGTCCGCCCAGCGGGCACCACCGTCGCGTTAGGCATAACGAATCCGGGGATCGATGAGCACATAGGCCAGGTCCACCGCGAGGTTGGCGAGGATTACCGCGGATCCGACGACGAGGAAGAATCCCAAAACAACCGGGTAGTCGTGCTGGAGAATCGCAGTGTAGATAACACGGCCGGTGCCGGGCCACGCGAAGACGATCTCGGTCATAACCGCTCCCGCGAACATCGTACCGAGCTGCACCCCGAGGACGGTAATGACAGGCCGCATCGCGTTCCGCAGCGCGTGCCGGTAGAACACTTTGAATTCCGAAAGCCCTTTCATGCGCGCGGTCATGAGATAGTACTTTCGAGATTCCTCGACGATGGACGCCCGGGTGAGGCGCGCAAAGGACGCGGAGTACCACCACGCGAGGACGCTCAGCGGCAGCACCATGTGCCAGGCGATATCGGCCGCCCGGGCAAAGCCGCCGCCCGCCCCGCCCAGCGTGGCCATGCCTTGCGTCGGAAACCAATGAAGCCGGCTTGCGAACACGATGATGAAGAGGACGCTCAGCCAAAACGGCGGGGTGGCGTAGCTGATCAGCGACACGGCCCCGATCGCGTAGTCGGCGCCCGTGCCCGATCGGCGGGCCGCCGCCATTCCGAGCGCGATGCCGAACACGGCGGCGAGAAGCACGCTCGGCATCATCAGGAGCAGCGTGTTGGGCAGCGCAGCGCCGAGGATCGACGCGACAGATTGAAAATTGATCTGCGAGTACCCAAGATTGCCGCGGACGATGTTGGCCATATACGCGGCGTACTGCTCCCACAGCGGCCGGTCCAGTCCCCAGGCGTGCCGGACCTGGGCCAACACGTCGGCGCTGACGGACTGGCCGCCGTAGAGAAACGTCACGGGATCGCCCGGCGCCACGTGGATTAGGACGAACGCCGTGCTGACGACGAGCCCGATCAACATCAGGCTTTGGAACAGCCGCCCCGCGACGTATCGGTACGTCATCCGGCCGGCGCCGGGACGGGCGCGCGTCTCACCTCATCGGCGAGGCGCGCCGCCCCACGCTTCGACAATCTCCGACGACCGGGCCGGTATGGCGAGCCGCCGCAGGAACCGCATCGCGTCCTCGTGATACTGCGGTTCCATCGGCCCGACGCAGTCGTCCGGCACGACCGGGAAGAAGCCGACGTTGAGCGCGTGCCACGCGGTCGGGAGGATCCCCACCTCCGTAGCGATGCCGGTGTGAATCAGGGTCCGAACGTTGTTGAGGCGCAGGAACAGCTCGAGCGGCGTTCCGATGAATGCGTCGACGCGGAACTTTCGGATAATGATCTCCCCGGACTGCGGCTTCAACTCGTCGATGGTGGCCCAGCCGGGCGTGTCTTCGACCAGCCCCTCGAGTGCCTTTCGCTGCTCCGGATCCGACAGCCGCTTGAAATCCGAGCGGATCCGGACATCGGTGTAGCTGGTGAAGTTGGGTTGATTGGTGTACTGCGTGTACATTACCCTCACGGCGTGCCGCCGCGCGTCCTCGAGGAAGCGCACGAGCGGCGGCAGGATCTTGGTCACGTCGATACGCCGCCCGGCCTTGTCGTACGCCCAGCCCGCCGCGGTGTTGTCCTTTTGCATGTCGTGCACGATGACGACGGTGCGCCGCGGGTCGACGATCTCCGCAAGCGACTCCGGAATCTCGCGTCCTTGGAACGTCAGCACGGTCCCCTCCGCTCAGCCACTGATGCGTGCGTTTTCGACAGACTCCATCGTTCCGGTCAAGGAATCGACGCTGTGCAGCCCCGCGATTCGGCTGTACCAGAGGTCGATGCCGTTCGCCGTGTAGAGCGGAACAATCGGCACCTCCTGGTGCACAATCTCCTGAACCTTGACGTAAAGCGGCGCCCGCTTGGCGCGGTCCGTGGTCGCCCGCGCCTGCGGGATCCACTCGGTCACTTGCGGGTTGTCCCAGGCGGAAAAGTTGGTGCCGCCGGGTTTGGCGTTCTTGCCGTTCACGTACTCGCAGATCGCCGCAGGGTCCATCTGCTTAGAAATGAACAGCGTCCAAATGCAGGCGGCGGTGTCCTGCTGCCGGATCCGGCCGATGTACTCTCCGTACGTGTAGGCCTTGACGTCGGCGGCAATCCCGACGGCGCGCAGCATTTCCCGGAGCGCCTCGGATAGCTTGACCCGGAACCCCTCCGTCGCCAGGATGGTTACGGGAAACCGGGTACCACCCCGGCGCGGGAACCCCGCCTCGTCGAGCAGCGCGTTAGCCCTCTCCACACTGTGGTCGTACGGCTTGATGTTGGAAGCGTGCGCCCACTTGGTCGCCGGCGTGTCCGGAACCAGCGTCTCTTCGGGCTTGCCGAAGCCGAACAGCAGAGATTTGATGATGAACGCCTTGTCGATCGCGTGCGCCAGCGCCTGCCGGACCTTCACGTTGTTGAACGGCGGCTTCGACGTATTGACGAACAGATTCTGCACCCAATTCTGTTCGAACTCCGTCGCGACGACGCTCGGCAGCTTAGCGTCCAGGATCTTCCGGATCTGGTCGTACGGGGGCCCGCCCGGGATGCCCTGGGACAAGACGACGTCAAGATCGTGGTTGAGGAACGACAGCAATCCGGTCGACGCGTCGGGGGCGACCTTGAAGAACACCTGGTCGATGGCCGGCTTCGGCTTGCGGAAGTAGTTGGGGTTGCGCACGAAGCTAATGTGGTCGCCGTGCTGCCACTCCGTCACAATGAAGGGGCCCGATCCAACCGGAGCGCGCAGATACTTGTTGGAACGCGGATCGCCGCCCGCCCAGAGGTGGGCAGGCAAGATGCCCATCGGCGAGACGAGCGGCATCATCAGCACATTCGGTCCGTCGAAGCGCAGCACCGCCGTGTACTTGTCCGGCGTGTCGACGCCCTTGAGGTTCGAAACAAAACTCCCGAGCGTGGACCCGAGCTTCTGGTCGACGAGCATCTCATACGTGAATTTGACGTCTTCGGACGTGAGCTCCGTACCGTCGCTGAATTTGATCCCGGAGATCAGCTTGAACGTGAACGTGTCGCCCCGCTCACTCACCGTCCAGGCGCTCGCTACACCCGGAACAAACTGACCCGACGGGCTTAGGTCGGTCAGTCCGTTGTAGACCATGCGGTTGGTCTCCGGCCAGTTCGTCGACTCGAGCACGGGGTTGAATCCGAAGACCGGCTCGCTCTGGAGGATGCGCAGAACCGTAGGCGCAGCCCCGTACGCCGGCCCGTGCTCGACGAACCAGGGAAACGGCGCCGACGTGACACCCGCGACGGCCGCCGCGGCCGTGGAGCCCAGCAACCGTCGTCGCGTCAGGCGGGTCCGCTCGGCGCTCACATCCGCACCGCCCGATCCGCCGCGTCTTTGATCTGCTTCGCTCGCTCGGGGCCGACAATCGGCTCGAGGCTGGTCGACGTACCGCCGATGCCGAAGACGTTGACCGCCGGCTCGCCGGTGGCCCGCAGGATATACCGGAACCCCTTGGGCAGATAGATTGACTCGCCCTCGCGCACGACGACGTCGCCGTGCGCACCGCCATCGCCCTCCCAGAGCAAACGGATACTGCCCTTCGCCACGTAGAACGATTCCTCGCTCTTGCCCTCCCACTTCAGGTCCGCCATGTCAGGCTCGTGGTGGCAGACGCCCATCCGCAGCGCCTCACTCCCCACTGTTTCGCGGCAGACCAAGTACCGCGTGTGCATCCCTTTCGTCAGATCCATCGGCGGAATATCCGCGGCCTTCAACTTCGCGACTTTCGCCATCGCGCAGGCTCCCTTCTCCGCCCGGGGCGGGAAACGAATCGGTCGACTCGACGACTACCGCTTCTGGCGGTCGGGATGCAGCAGTCCGCCGATACTCCAATTCTCGCGCTTGATCTCCTCGATGATGACGTGAACCGCGTCGGCGGGGTTACCCGTCACGCGCGCCACGACGTCGGTCACGCCGCGGACCAACTCCCGCTTTTGCTCCATCGAGCGCCCCTCGTACATCTCGATCCTTACGACCGGCATACCGTTCCCCTCCCGTGTTGGGACTTTGAGGTCAATGGGCCGCCGCGCCAACGCGTGGCGCGACGTCGTTCGCAAACCGCTGCAACACATCGCCGACGGAGCCGCCCGCGACGCTGTGCGGCCGTACGATCAGCCGGGTCACGCCGGGCCGGATCGCCTCCGACAGTTGCGCCGCGACGCCGTCCGGATCGCCCGCCAGCACCATCCGCCGCACGGCCTCCGGCGGCAACAGATGGCTCGCGTCGGCCGCGACCCGCAGGTTCCTCGTCGCGGCGATATCGACAAACGCTTGGGGCAGCGTAATACCGAGGCGCTCGAGGTAATCCCAATGCCCGTACCCAGCCGCCACCCGCATGGCGACCCGCCGGCGCATGACCGCCTCCGCCTCGGCGGGATCGTCGCTGATGCACATCTCGAACCGAAGCGCGACGTCGATTTCTGACGGTGCGCGGCCGCTCTTCCCGGCTCCGCGTTTCACGCAGTCGAGATAGAAATCGACGGCAGACGGAAGCGCGGTGTTCGCGATCATTACGCCGTCCGCCACTTCACCGGCGAGTTCGGTGATGCGCTGACCCTGCGTCGCAAAATAGATCGGGACCTCAGTCCGGGGCGGGACGAACTGGAGCTTGCCGCCGGTAAGAGAGATCACCTTGCCCTGAAAGGTGACCTCCTCGCCGCGAAGCATCCGGCGGATCAGGCCGACGGCTTCACGAAGCGCGGCCACCGGCAACTCCGCGCGAATGCCGAGTTCCCGAAATCCGGTCGAGCCGACCCCGAGCCCCAGCAACGCCCGGTGCTCGCTCATCTCGTCCAGCGTGGCGATCGTGGAGGCCGTCACAGCGGGGTGTCTCGAGTACGGGTCGGTCACCCCGGGACCGAGGTTGATCCGCCGGGTGCTTGCCGCAATCGCGGCGAGGCCAATGTAGCACTCGCGGAACATCCGGATGTCCGTGTACCAGAGCTGATCGTAGCCGAGATCCTCGGTGAGCCGTCCCAGCTGCACCAGCTCGTTCGCCGGATACTCGGCGTTCAGTAGAACCCCCAGCTTCATTTCCCACGCTCCCCTCGCGCTTGATTTCATAGGGAAAATTCGTTCCCCTGCCCCGAGCAGTCGCTGCTCGTTCCCAAAATCCGGTTTGGCACGAGGAGGTCGAGTGCTGGAACGGAAAGTTCTACCGGACTAGCGCATCATTGAGGGGCATCCGATGAAATCGGCAAGGCTTCGCGTCGCCATCGTCGGCGAACCAGAGACAGCATCAGCACCCACACGAAACTACCCGCGACTAAGGCCGTACTGAATAGCAGACCGAGGTTCGCAGTCCACGCGACCGGTCTCGGCAGGAGCAGCCCTTCCGGGAAGAGCAGGACGACGAGTGGCAAGGTCGCGAGCCTCTGCTGGTTGGTCCAGTCCAGATAGATGAGCAGCCATAAACGCCGGCACGGACGAACGCCACGGCACTCGCCCACCAACAGACCCTAGCCGTCACGACCGAAGCCGAGCGCCACCTGGCGTGGCCGGTCGATGGTCCACGCGGGATGGCCGCATCGCGGAACCAAAGTGCGGCGGACCTGTAGGAGTGGCGTTAAGGATGGGCCACGCGATGTATTGTCCATCCGACCCCCACCGACACCAGCAGCAAGGCCCAACCCGCACCGAGGAACGAAAACAACCCAGTCCACAGCGTGAACCAGAGGTACGACCATGGGCTCGTCATCTGAAGACCTCTTGTCACGAAGAGCGTAAACGGCGGCGTGAACAGCAACAACGCCAGCAGCGAGGTCGCCGCCCCCAGCACGCCGGCGTGCGCCGACGTTGGGGTGCGCGTGCAGTCGATCAAGCGCCGCCCCGTCACCGCCCCGGCGATGACGTGAGCTACCCCGGCCGCGATTGTGAGTACCGGGATCAGGCCATTCGAACGCGCGTCCGGCACCCACGCAAAGTGTGTCACAAACGTCGTTGCGCTCCCGAACGCGAGAGCCGCGGCCGTTCGAGGATGCGCTCTGACATACGAACGCACCGGCTCCACGCAACCAGGCTTCGCATGACGGCGCGGAGTTTCCTCGGTCACCGGTGGTTTTGGGGTGAGACGGCAGTGGATCCGGCGCAGGATGAAGGTCCGGTACCGGCCGCGCGAAGTATGCTGCACGCGCGAACGATGCGTGTCCGGCAGGCTCCAACGGAGGTGGGTAATGGCGTTTATCCGCACGATTCCGCCGGAACAGGCGATCGACGCACTCCGAAGCCTCTACGACAGCGACCTCGCGAGCGGAGGCGCGGTGGCCAACCACAGCCGCGCGCTCAGCCTCCGAACGGAGGTCGCCGCGGCTTGGCGCGCCCTGAGCAAGTATATCCGGAGCCACATCGACCCGCGGCGCTATGAACTGATTACCACCGTCGTTGCCGCCCGCCTGCGGTGCAGTTACTGAACGCTCGCTCACGGAGCGATGCTCCGTGGACAGTTCTTCAAGCCGGAGCAGGTCGAAGCGATCGTTCGCGACTATCGGAATGCCGGGCTGGCCTCCGCCGACATAGCCATGCTCGCCTTCGCGGAGAAGGTCACGCTCCATGCTAATGAGGTGACGGAAGAAGACGTGGACGAACTACGGGGCCACGGCTTCGCCGACGTCGAGATTCTCGACATCGTGCTGGCGGCGGCCCGGAACTTCTTCAGCCGCGTGGTCGATGCGCTGGGCGCAGAACCCGATCCGGAGTACCTGGACCTCGAGACGGGCCTACGGCGGACGCTGGCCGTCGCACGTCCATTTTGGAGAATCGGCCGGACTAGCAGAAGGGAGTCCGATCGACGGCCTGTAAATGTCGACGAAGTCCAAGGCCGCAACAATCGTAGCGTCGAGGCCGAAAGAGCGGGTGGCGGTTATGGCGTGGAACCTGAAGGGCACCTACTTTGAGAACTGCAACTGCAACGTGGTCTGCCCGTGCAGCGCGTCCGGTCTCACGATGCCCGCCGACAACGAGCGATGCAGGGTAGTGCTCACCTTTCATGTCGATTCCGGTAAAGTCGACGGCGTCGACGTCGGCAACCTTACGGTCGCTGTGCTCGCAGATACCCCTCGCGAGATGTTGAGCGGGACGTGGCGTGTGGGTGTGTTCATGGACGCGGCAGCGTCGGCACAGCAGGCCGAAAAACTCGGTGCCGTCTTCTCCGGACAATTGGGCGGCCCGATGGCTGCACTCGCCCCGTTGATCGGTGAGATGCTGGGCGTGGAGACGGTCCCTATTCGGTACCGCGACGAGGGCCGTCGGCATCGCGTCACGATTGGCAACTCCATAGACATCGAAATCGAGGATTTTGTTCCGCCGCAGAGCCCGACGGGGGAGGTCTCGAAACTCACCGGACTGTTCCACCCCGCCAACTCCACGTTGACGATAGCCAAGGCCACGAAGGCGCGGGTCAAAGCCTTCGGCTTGGACTTCTCCAACGACGGCAAGAACGGTCATTCTGCTCCGTTTTCATGGGCGGCCTGAACTAGACGCCGCAGGTCTCGAGTGTGCGCGCAGCACTTCCGTCGCGTGGAGAATCGATTGTCGTAGCGGGCATCGCCTGTCTCACGGCGTTGGCGTGGCTCGACCTCTGGCGTCGAAACAGCGAGATGACGCATAACTCGGCGATGAGTATGGCAGTGGTCATGCCGAGAATGAACTCCTGGAGTACCCCCGATCTTCTTGCCGCCGGAGCGATGTGGAGCATCATGATGATTGCCATGATGCTGCCGTCGGCGACGCCGATGCTGCTCTTTTTCTCAGCCGTACGTCGCGCGCGGCCGACCACCGGCAGGGTAGGAGTCCAAACGGCCCTGTTCGCGGCGGGATTTCTCTCGATGTGGGTTGCGTGGGCATGGCTCGCCGCCGGACTCCAATGGGCGCTGCAGGCACGCCTTGTCCTGTCCCCGCAGTTGGCGGTAATGCGACTTCCTCTCGCAGCGGCATTCCTCGTTATCGCGGGTCTCTATCAATTCACACCGCTCAAGCACGCATGCCTCGCTCGATGCCAGTCTCCACTGGGCTTCCTCCTTTCGCGGTGGCGCGACGGCAGTTGGGGGGCGGCAAGAATGGGCATCCGTTATGGAGTCCAATGTGTCGGGTGTTGTTGGGCTCTCATGGGTTTACTTTTTGTGGTCGGGGTAATGAATCTGCTGTGGGTGGCCGTGCTTGCGGCCTTTGTCCTCATTGAAAAAACGGCGCTCCGCGGCCCCTGGCCCAGTCGCGTCACCGGCGGGGCACTGATTGCGTGGGCGCTGTATCTGCTAAACGCGCCGGCGATGTAAACGCAGGCGACGGAGTCGCCGACGCCGGAGAGCGGCGGCAAAGCACGCGATCATCCCTTGGGACCCCCGCTCTCCCGCTACCCGCGCGTCACAATCGGTAATCGAGGACCCGAGGAAGTGCGCCAAACGAAATCCCAATTGCGCGCGGCCGCGTGCAGTGGACATGTCGCGTAGCGACGGGATACTTGGCGGAGGGGGGGAGATTTGAACTCCCGATACCCGTGAGGGTATAGCGGTTTTCGAGACCGCCCGATTCAGCCAGGCTCTCGCACCCCTCCGCGGTGGACGAAGCCGGACCGCCACAAATTGTACCACGGGGCCGCCCGCGCTTTTCGCTACGACCACAGGGGGATCGATCGCGGCGGCGCGGAGGATTTGGTTTTCGGCGGCGCGTATACGCGGCGGGTGAACGCGATCGAGTTCACCGGCGTGAGCCGGCGCTTCGCGGTTCCTCGAGGCGGCGCCTACCTCGCCGTCGACGCCGTCTCGCTGTCGGTCGCGCCCGGAGAGTTCGTCGCGATCGTCGGCCCGACGGGCGGCGGTAAATCCACCCTGCTCAACCTCGCCGCGGGCCTCATCCGCCCCACCGCGGGCACGGTCCTCTCGTTCGGACAGCCGCTCGAGGGCCTCAATCGCCGGGCCGCCTACCTGTTCCAGCAGGACGTGCTGCTGCCGTGGAAGACCGCGCTCGACAACGTCGAACTCGGCCCGCTGCTGCGGAGGCGGCCGAAGGCGGCGGCCGAGTCGCTCGCCCGTGAGTGGCTCGCGCGCGTGGGGCTCCGGGGGTTCGAACACCGCTACCCCCACCAGCTTTCCGGCGGCATGCGGAAGCGCGTCGCCCTCGCGCAGAGCCTGATCGTGGGGCCGGAGATTCTCCTGATGGACGAGCCGTTCTCGGCGCTCGACGTGCAGACACGCGCGCTCATGGAGAACGACCTGCTGCGGATCTGGCAGGACGATCGCAAGACGGTGCTGTTCGTGACGCACGACCTCGAGGAGGCGATCGCGCTCGCCGATCGCGTGCTGGTGCTGTCGGCGGGACCGGGCGCGCGGATCATCGGCTCGCACGCGGTGGCGCTGCCGCGCCCGCGGGACGTGACGGAGGTGCGGCTCGAACCCGCCTTCCAGGACGTCTACCGCGCCGTGTGGTCGCAGCTGCGGGGCGAGGTCCTGCGCGCCTACCGGGCCGGCGGAGACGCGGCGCCGTGAGCCGCGCCCGCATGTTGTCCTACCAGCTCGGCGTTCTCTTCGCGGTCCTCGTCGCGTGGCAGGTGACGGCGCAGCGGCACTGGGTCGATCCGTTCTTCTTCAGCCAGCCGACGGCCATCGGCCGGCGGATCGCGGACTGGTTCGCGAGCGGATTCATCTACCGGCACCTCTGGACCACGGCGCTGGAGACGGTACTCGCGTTTCTCGTGGGCGCCGCGCTCGGCGTCGCCTTCGGGTTCTTGTTTGCGCGCAGCCCCGCACTATCGGCGGTGTTCGATCCGTATCTCAAAGTCGGGAACGCTCTTCCCCGCGTCGTCCTCGCGCCGATCTTCACGCTGTGGTTCGGTCTCGGCGTGTTGTCGAAGGTCGCGTTCGGCGTGACGCTTGTGTTCTTCATCGTGTTCTTCAACACGTATCAGGGCATCCGCGAGGTCGACGCCAACCAGTTGAACAACGCCCGCATGCTCGGGGCCACCGAGCGGGACCTCGTCCGGCACGTGCTGCTGCCGTCCGCGCTCGTGTGGATCCTCAGCAGTCTGCACACCAGCGTCGGCCTTGCGCTCGTGGGCGCGGTCGTCGGCGAGTACCTCGGCGCCGGACGCGGCCTCGGCTACGTCATCGCCCAGTCCGAGGGCACGTTCGACACGACGGGCGTCTTTGCCGGGATGACCGTGCTCGCCGTCTTCACGCTGGTCATCGACCAGATCGTGACGGGCATCGAGCGGCGATTGCTCGCCTGGAAGCCGGAAGCGCCGGGCCGCGCGTAGCGCCGCTTCAATTCCAAGGTGGCCGGGCTCTAGGTCGACCGGCGGCAGGAGGGCGCGCGTCGCCGACCGTAGTGTTCTCTCCCGTACGTCGTTCTACGCAGACGGGGGTGTCCCGATGCGCAAGGCGCTCGTCGCCGCGATCCTCCTCGGGCTGGCGGTCGCGCTCACGGCCGCGCCGGGGGGCGCGCAGGTCGAGAAATCCAAGATCACGGTCGCGGTCGGCGGGCAGCCACTGTACATCTATCTGCCGCTCACCCTGGCCAACCAGCTCGGGTACTTCAGGGACGCCGGGCTGAACGTCGACATCGTCGACCTCGCCGGCGGCGCGAAGGCGCTGGAAGCGCTGCTCGGCGGCAGCGCCGACGTGGTCTGCGGCTTCATCGACCACACGATCGAAATGCAGGCGCAAGGCAAGGCGATTCGGATGTTCGCGCTCTACGACCGCTATCCCGGACTGGTGCTGGCCGTGACGAAGACGGGATCGTCGCGCGGCGTCAAGTCGATCGCCGACCTGCGCGGGGCGAAGATCGGCGTGACGGCGCCGGGCAGCAGCACGCATTTCTTCGCGCAGTACCTGCTGTCCAAGAACGGCATCCCCGTCGACCAGGAATCCTACATCGGCATCGGCACCGCCGCCACCGCGGTCGCCGCGGCGCGCCGGGGCGCGGTGGACGCGTTCGTCAACGTCGACCCGACGATCACCATTTTGACGAAGAGCGGCGACGCGACGATCCTGGCCGACACGCGGACGACCGTCGGCACGCTGCGGGTTTTCGGCGGCCCCTATCCGGCCGGCGGGCTGTACGCGACGCCCGAGTTCATCGACCGTAACCCCCACACGGTCCAGGCGCTCGCCACGGGCTCCGTGCGCGCGCTGCACTGGATCAAGACGCACAGCGCCGCCGAGATCGCGGAGCGCATGCCGCCGCAGTTCTACCAGTCGGACAAGCAGCTCTACGTCACCTCGCTCGCGGCAAATCTCGAGATGTTCTCGCTCGACGGCCGGGTCTCGCTCGAGGGCGCGCAGACGATCGCGAAGGTACTGTCGCAGTTCGACCGCACCGTCGTTGCGAACGCCTCGCGGATCAATCCGTCTCAGACGTTCACGAACCAGTTCGTAGATCAGGCGCACAAAACGCTGGGGTTCTAGCCGAGGCCACAAACGCCGGGGCGCCGGCACCGCCGGCGCCCCGAAACACGTTCCCCGCAGACCCGCCTAGCGCGGCCGCTCGTGCATGCCCCCCGCCGCGGCGCGCCGCTGGCCGCCCGCCGCGCGCGATGGCCGGGCGCCGGCCGGCCGCTGCTGGGCCATCTCAACGCTCCGGCGCAGCGCTTCCATCAGGTCGACGACCTTGCCGGGTTCCTTCGCCTTGACCTCGGGCACCGGCTCGCCCTTGCCCTTGGCCTCGATCAGCGCCAGGACCTGTCCGCGGTACTCGTCCTTATACTCCTCGGGATGGAACTCGATCGCGAGGCTGTCGACGAGCTGCCCCGCCATCTTGCGCTCGTTGGGGTGGACCTTTACGTCCGCCGGCACCTCGTCGAGCGCGGAAACCGACCGCACTTCGTCGGCGTAATACAGCGTCGACATCACCATCGCGTCCTGGAACGGGCGCAGCGAGACGACATGTTCTTTCTCCCGCATGACCACCTTCCCGACCGCAACGCGCTCGGCCTGGCGCAGCGCTTCTTGAAGAAGAACAAACGCCTTGGCGCCGCCTTCGTCGGGAACGACATAATACGACCGCTCGTAGTAGATCGGATCGATCTCCGAGAGCTCGACAAACCCGGCGATGTTGACGTTCCCGCTCGTATCGATCGGGATCTTGTCGAGCTCCTCGTCGGTCACGGTGACGAAGTGCCCCTTGCTCACCTCATAGCCGCGGAGGACGTCGCTCCATTCGATGACCACGTCGTCGTGAGGGCAGTAGCGCTGATTCTTGATCGGAGTCCCGCACTTCGCGTGCAGCAGGCGGAAGCGAACGTCCTTTTCCTCCGTGGCCGTATACAGCTTCACGGGGATCGTCACCAGGCCGAAGCTCACGTAGCCTCGCCAGACGGGTCGCACAAGCGCCTCCGATAGAAAAGGTATCGAGCATTGTATACCGCGCCGGTACGGCGCGCAAATGTGCCCGGCGAACGCGTGTTCGGCTTATCGGGAGGGGTGTGTACCCTCGGACGGGGGAGCGGCGGGAGTTGGCTCGGCGCGGACGGCCTCGGCCATGTCCGGTGGGCGGACGGTCTGCAGCAGCTTGAAGGCGCGCTCATGGTACCCGGTGGCTTCCTTGTAGCGCCCGGCGAGGCCCGCGACGTGCGCCAGGTCCTTGTAGATCGCGACCAGTTCGACGGTCAGGCCGGCGTCTTCGCAGTGCTTGGCGGCGGCGGCCAGCGCGCGCTGCGCCTCTTTGAGCTCCCCCGCCTCGGCCGCGAGGGCGCCGAGCAGCGCCTGCGCGCGGGCTTCCTCGTCGGACAGCTGCGCCGCGCGGCTGCGCGCCGCGGCGCGCTCGGCGAATTCTTTCGCCCGCGCCGGTTCGCCGCACGCATTGAGGCAGCGGGCGTATTCCGTCAGCGTCCGGCACTCCCCGGCGACGTCGCCGATGCGCCGCGCAACCGCGAGGCTCGCGGCAAAGTGCTCGATCGCGTCGGCCGGCCGGCCCGCCTGCATCAACAGCGCGCCCGCCTGGTCCCGCACGCGCGACAACAGCCGCAGGTCCTTGTACTGCTCGAACAGTCCCTGCGCGCGTTCGAAGTGCAGCAGCGCGCCGTCGTAGTCGCCGTCCATCGCCATCACCGTGCCGAGACCGTACATCGCTTCGCCGATGCGGTCCGGCTGCGTCGCCTCCTCGAAAATGCGGCGGGCGGCGCGGTAGGCCTCCGCGGCTTCGTCGAGGCGTCCCATCCGATAGAGTGCAGTGCCGAGCTGCAGATGGATCTCACCGCGAAGAGACGGTTCGACGCCGTCGGAGCGCTCGGCCAGGCCGAGCGCGGTCCGCGACAGGGCGGCCGCGCGGCCGCTGCGTCCTTGGCGAAACTCGATGCCGGCGAGATGGTGGGACGCGCGGCATTCGAGTGCCGTCGCGCCCGCGTCCCCTGCTTTCGCGCACGCCTCCGCAAGATGCGACCGCGCGTCGTCCAGCCGGTCGAGACCGAGAAGCGCTTCGCCTTCCCCCACCGCCGCGTAGATCTCGGCCACCGCGTCGCGCCGGCCGGCGGCCACGCGGCGCATTTCGGCGAACGTGTCCAGCGCCACGTCGAAGCGGCGGCCCGCCAATTCGGCGCGGCCGCGGCTTCGCAGCACGTCGAGAAATCTCGCGGAGATGACGGTCTCGCCGCCGTCGAGAAAGTAGGAGACGGGCCGTCCCAACCGGGTTGCCAGACGTTCGAGAGACGCGACGGACGGCTTCGCCCGATCGTGCTCGAGGAGGCTGATAAAGCCCTTCGTGAAATCCGGCCGGCCGAGTTCATCCTGTGTGAGACCGAGAGCGAGGCGGGCTTCCTTCAGCCGTTGACCCAACGTCGCTTTGGGCGGCGCCACCGCCTGAGGCTGCCGGCCCGCCGCCGGCCCGCGGCTTCTGAAGACGGCCTCTCTTACCGAAACACCGCGGTCAGCCTCTCTCCCCCCATGGCGGCCCACGGTATTTAATAGTACTGATCTTTATGGCTCCGCACAATCCGAGAATATAACTAGGGTTTTGGAATTTGACGTTTACGGAAGAGTATGATATAGTGCCTCCATCGCACTCTGATTCGGGAGAATCCACACCGATGTATGTAAAGGAAACGCCCGCCGAACCGGCACACGGGCCGGGAGGCGGGACGGGGACCACCGCCGAGCCGACCGGGACGCTCCACCGCATGGAGGACGTAGTTAAGCGAACCGGTCTAACCCCGCGCGCAATCCGGTATTACGAAGAAGTCGGACTGCTGACCGCGGCCTCGAGGACGGCGGGCGGGTTCCGCCTCTTCACGGAAGCCGATGTTGCCCTGCTTCAGCGGATCAAGGAGCTGCAAACCCTGCTCGGCTTCTCGCTGGCGGAAATCAAGGAGACGCTTCGCATCGACGCGGTCCGCGCCGAAATTCGCCGCGCGTACGAGCAGGCGACGGACGCGCAGACGCGGCTCGGCCTGCTCGAACGGGCCGAACCCGTGGTGCAGTCGCAAATCTCCCTCATCGATGAGCGCGTGGGGCGCCTGATGCAGCTGCGTAACGAGTACGCGGAACGGCTGGCCCGGCTGCGTACGCTGCGTGAGCAGCTCCTCACCGGCACCGGGGAGACCGTGGAGCCCAGCCGATGAACGACGGACCCAGCAAGACGGATCTCGGGGCGCCACGCCCGCCGGTCGAGGAACGGCGGAGTCCCGCCGCCGAAATCGCGGACGGCCGCGCCGCGCCCCCGGGCGCGGTCGCGCCGGCATCGCCCGGCACGGCGCCGCACGGCACACACGACGACGGTGTGGCGCGGGTCGCCAGGACGGTCGTTGAGACCGCCGCCCGTCCCCGCCTACACGTCCGGCGGATTGCCTTGCTCGGGACGGCCGCCGTCGGGGTCATCGTGCTGTTCGCGCTCATCGTCTACTGGCGCGCCAACATCGGAATCATCAAGACGGACAACGCACAAACGCACGGCGACATCTCTCCGGTATCGTCGATGGTCCCGGGCACCATCGTCAAGATGTACGTGGTCGAAAACCAGCACGTCGCCATAGGCGATGCGCTCGTGGGACTCGACCCGCAGGACTACCAGGTTGCGCTCGCCCGGGCCAAGGCGGCGCTCACCGCGGCGCAGGCGCAGGTGCAGGCGCTGCAGGCGGCCCTCGGCGTCCAGCAGCAGCAGTTCCAAGCCGACGTCCAGGCGGCCAACGCGCGCGTGCAGGCGACGCAGCCGACGCTCCCGCAGGCGGAAGCGCAGCTCGACATGCAAGACCGGACCACCGCCGCGCAGCTGGCGCGGGCCAACGCGCGGGTGACGACCGCCGCCGCGGCGGTCGCCGCCGCGAAGAGCGCCGCGGACACCGCCGCCAAGACGCTGGCGCGCGACCGGCAGTTGATCGCGCAGGGTGCGATCGCCCAGCAGCAGCTCGATACGGACGCGTCGGCCTACGAAAGCGCGCGCGCCCAGTACCAGGCCGCCCAAGATGCGCTGGCGCAGGCGAAGTCCGACGTGCAGGCGGCGCAGGCGGCCCGGCAGCAGGTAGCGATCGCCCGCAGCGCGATCGCCGTCAACCAGGGACAGCTCTCGGCGGCGCAGGCGCAGGTGCAGCAGGCCGCCGTGGGCGGGACTCTGGTCCGGCAGCGGGCGCAGGAACTGGCCGCCGCCCAAGCGCAGGCCGCAAACGCGGCCGAGGTCGTGCGTGCGGCGCAGCTGAACCTCGATCGCACCGTGGTCCGCTCGCCGGTCGAGGGCTGGGTAACCAACCGCAGCGCCGAGGTCGGCCAAGTCATTCAGCCGAATCAGCCGCTGCTCTCCGTGACCCAGTCGCAGCGCGTCTGGGTGGTCGCGAACATCAAGGAGACGCAGCTCGGCGCGGTCCACCCCGGCCAGCCGGTGCGGATCCGCATCGATACGTACCGAGCGCGCACATTCCGCGGACAGGTCGAAAGCGTGGGCGCGGCCACCGGCTCGACGACCGCGCTGCTGCCGCCGGACAACGCCACCGGAAACTTCGTGAAGGTCGTCCAGTTGGTGCCCGTGCGGATCATCCTCGACCCGCGCGACGTGGGGCCGCGCCCGCTGCAGGTCGGGCTCTCCGCGGAAGTCGCGATCAACACCCGCGGCTCCGGCCGCTAAGCCGCCGCATGGCCGTCGGCACCGTCCTCGCAGCGTCCGCGCCCGCGCGCGGCGGCGCCAAGTACATCGTCGCACTGTCGGTGCTCTTCGGCTCCGTGATGGCCGCGATCGACACGAGCGTTGTCAACGTCGCGCTCGCGCACATCCAGGCGAGCTACGGCGTCACGCTGCAGGAAGTGACGTGGGTCAGCACCTCGTACCTGATCGCGGTCGTGATCGTCATGCCGCTCACCGCCTGGTTCGCATCCGTACTCGGCCGGCGGCGCTTCTATATGCTCTCGGTCGCCGTCTTCACGGTCGCGTCGGCGTTCTGCGGCTTCTCCCGGACGCTCGGACAGCTGATCTTCTTCCGGGTGCTGCAGGGGCTCGGGGGCGGGGCGCTGCAGCCGATCGCGCAGTCGATCATGCGGGAAACGTTCCCGCCCGAGGAGCAGGGCCAGGCGATGGGATTCTTCGGCATGGTCGTGCTGCTCGGCCCGGCGATCGGACCCACGCTCGGCGGCTGGCTCACCGACAACTGGTCGTGGCCGTGGATTTTCTTCGTCAACCTGCCGATCGGCGCCATCGCGCTGTTCATGGCGTCGACGTTCATCGTCGACCCGCCGTACATGCGCGGCCGCGGCCTGCAGAAGTTCGACGGGGTCGGGATCGGCCTGCTGGCCGTCGGCCTCGCCTGCCTGCAGATCCTCCTCGAGGAGGGGGAGCGGGACGGCTGGTTCGGCAGCACGTTCATCGCCGTCCTGACCGTGATCGCGGTCGTGGTGCTGACCGCCTTCGTCTTGTGGGAACTGCGCACTCCGACGCCGGCGGTCAACCTGCGCATCCTCGGCGACCTCACCTACGCCGCCGGGACGACGATCATCGGCGTCCTCGGCATGGCGCTGTTCGGCAGCCTCATCCTGCTGCCGCTGTTCCTCCAGAACCTCCTCGGGTACACCGCGACGGAGGCCGGACTCACGCTCATGCCCCGGTCGCTCGTGATGGTGTTCATGATGCCGATCGCGGGGTTCCTGTACAATCGCCTCGGCGTGTACATCATGCTCCCGTTCGGCCTCGCCGTGAGCGGCGCGGCCGGCTTCGCGATGTCGCACTTCAACCTGAACTCGAGCCACCTCGGCATCCTCGTGCCGCAGATCATCCAGGGGATCGGCTTCTCGTTCATGTTCATCCCGCTGTCGACCGCGACGCTGTCGACGATCCCGCGGCCGCTGATGCAGAGCGCGACGGGCCTCTACAACCTCGTGCGGCAACTCGGCGGGAGCCTCGGAACCGCGATCGTGATCACGCTGTTGGACCATAAGACGACGCTCGCGAGCGCGAACCTCGTCCGCTACGCGTCGCTCTCCAACCCCGTGTTCGTCTCGTGGTGGGACACCGTGCGGGCGGGCATCCAGGCGCGCGGCGTCGACGCCGTCACGGCGAACCGCCAGGCGCTCGCCGTGCTGCACCTCTGGATCAGCCAGCAGTCCGCGGTGGTGGCGTTCGATTATGTGTTCGCCCTCGTCGGGGTCGTTTTCATCGCGTGTCTCCCCGTCGTGCTGCTGATCCGGGACCGGGATCTCGAGCAGCTGGCGGCCGCGTCGGCGGCGGCGGCCGAGTGAACGCCCGCGTGCTATCATAGACGCGGAGCAGGGAGTCTGCTGAGGAGGCCGCTGTGGCGACGATTCCGGACCCCGCGAGTCCCGAGTACTTTCTCGAAAGCTTCCCCCGGGACGACTTTCCGCGCTTCGTCTGGACGCAGCGGCCGAAGAGCCTGCCCGCCGAGGCCTGGACCACCGAGACGACGCACCGGGACGGCCAGCAGGGCGGTCTGCCGCTCACCGTGGCGCAGAGCCTCCGCATCTACGACCTGCATTGCCGCTTCACCGCCAAGTCCGGCGCGATCCGCCAGGCGGAGTTCTTCGTCTACCGGCCGTCGGACCGCGAGGCGCTGCAGGGCGCGCTGGAGCGCTACCGCGGCGGCGCGCCGATCGAGCCGACGACCTGGATTCGCGCGACCCGCAAGGACGCCGAACTGATCCGCACGCTCGGGGTGCGCGAGACCGGAATGCTCGCCTCCTCGTCCGACTACCACACGTTCCACAAGTTCAAGCCCGGCGGGCGCGCCCAGGCGGCGAGGACCTATCTGGACGCGGTCGCCGTAACGCTCGAAGCCGGCATCCGGCCCCGTCTGCATCTGGAGGACGCGAGCCGCACCGACATGGGCTACATGCTCGCGTTCATCGAGGCGTGCCTCGACGCCGCCCGGCCGTACGGCGACGCGATGCGGCCGAAGTTCAGGATCTGCGACACGATGGGGCTCGGGCTGCCGTACGACGACGTGGCGCTTCCGCGGAGCGTGCCGCTGCTGTTCCGCACGCTGCGGACGAAGCTCGGCCTCACGCCGGCCGACCTCGAGTTTCACCCCCACAACGACACCGGACTCATCGTCGCGAACTGCCTCGCCGCGGTCCGGGAAGGCTGCGGCGTGGTCAACGGCACGTGCCTCGGCAAGGGCGAGCGCACCGGCAATGCGCCGCTCGAGCAGATCATCCTGCATCTGACCGGCATGGGATACTTCCCGCAGGCACGGCCGGACTTCACCGTGCTCAACGAGCTGGCCGAGCTCTACGCCGAGATGGGCGAGCCGGTGCCGCCGAAGTACCCGCTGTTCGGGCGCGACGCGCACCGCACACGGGCGGGCATCCACGCCGATGGCCTCAACAAGTTCTGGTGGATGTACGCGCCGTTCGACGTGCCGAAGCTGCTCGGGCGTCCGCTCGAAGTGTCGCTAACCAAGGACTCCGGACTCGCCGGCCTGATCTTCGTCATCAAGCAGCGCCTCGGCTTCGAGCCGCACAAGGACGATCCGGCGCTCGTCGCCGCGCACGACTGGATGCTCCGCGAGTTCGACGGCGGTCGCCAGACCGCCATCGAGTGGGAAGAACTGGAGCCGGTCGTGCGCCGGCACTTCGCCGGCGCCGAGGCGCAGACGGCGCACCGCTAACTCGGCGCGGCGCCGGAGAAGTGCAGGCCCCCTCGATTCGTCTCTCGGACGTACTGTCGCCGCTTTCGGCCGCGCTGGATCTCGCGGAGGGCCAGCCGGCCGGACACGCCGTGCGGACGGGGCTCATCGGCATGCGCCTCGCCGACGAGCTAGGTCTCGACGCCGCGACCCGGTCGGCGTTGTTCTACGCCCTCCTCCTCGCCAACGCCGGCGGGCCGGGCACCGCGGGCGAAGTCACGGCGCTGCTCGACGGCGACGATCGCGCGCTCAAGGCCGGATTCGCGACGGTCGATTGGACGCGCGCGGTCGCGGCCGCACGGTACGGACTGCGCCACGCGGGCGAAGGCCGCCCGGTTTGGTCGCGCACGCGGGCGGTCGTCCGCGCCGCCGGCGCCGTCGGCCGCGTCGCACGGACCTTCATCAGCGGCCGCGCGGAGCGCGGAGCGGCGGTGGCACGGCGGCTCGGACTTCCTGAAGCGACCGCTCAGGCGATTCGAAGCGCGGATGAGCAGTGGGACGGACGCGGCCATCCGAGCGGCACGCGCGGCGAGGTGATTCCGCTGGCGGCGAGGATCGTGGGGCTCGCGCGGACCGTGGATGTGTTCGCCACGGCAGGCGGCGCCGAAGCGGCCCTGCAGATGGCCCGATCGCGCCGAGGGAAATGGTTCGACCCCGCGCTGACCGGGATGGTCGCGGCCTGGGCAGGCGACGAACTCTGGTGGGCGGGGCTTCGGGGCTCGGCGGCGTCCGCCCGGCTGGCCGCCGCCGAGCCCCCGGACCGCATCCGCATGGTCGACGACGCCGGCCTCGACGAGATCGCGCGCGCCTTCGCGGACATCGTCGACTCCAAGCGTCCGTGGACCGCGGGGCATTCCGCCCGCGTCGGCGCGCTCGCCGCCGCGATCGGCGCCCGGCTCGGCGCCGATGGCGCGGGCCAGAAGCGGCTCCTCCGCGCAGGGCTCCTGCACGACATCGGCGAGCTCGGAGTCGCCAACCGCGCGCTCGACGAAACCGACGCGCTCACGCCCGCGGAGTTTACCGAAATCAAACAGCACCCACGCCGGACGCACGAGATCCTGTCCAAGATTCCGCCGTTCGCGGATTTCGCGCAACTGGCCGCCCTCCACCACGAGCGGCTCGACGGCAGCGGCTATCCGTGGGGTCTGTCCGGCGACGAGATCGGGCGCGAGGCCCGGGTGCTCGCGGTCGCCGAAGTGTACGACGCGCTCACGGTCTGGCGTCCGTACCGGTCGGCGATGGCGTCGCAGGAAGCCCTCATGCTGATGCGGAGCGACGAGGGTCTGGACGCCGCCGTCATCGACGCGCTCGAAGGGCATCTCGCGGCGGAGCCCCTCGCCGGCGGTTCCTCCGCGGGCCAGTACGACGCCGGGGCCGGCAAGGCGGGGCGGGCACTCATGTGATCGAAGCGACCGGTCGGCACGACCCGGTCACCGGCTAGGACGACAACGCGCACATCAGGAGGAACGGGATGTCCACCGCCACGGCTCCGACGCTCGGCATCGAAACCCTCGATACACCGTCGCTGGTCGTCGATCTCGACCGGCTGGAAGGCAACATCGCCCGGTGGGCCGCCTACGCCAATGACGCCGGCGTAAAGCTCCGGCCGCACGGCAAGACCCACAAGTGCGTCGAGATCGCGCGCCGGCAGCTGGCCGCGGGCGCCGTCGGCCTGACGCTCGCCAAGATCGGCGAGGCCGAGGTCATGTCGCGCGCGGGCGTCAACGACATCTTTCTCGCCTACGAGGTCGTCGGCGGCCCCAAGCTGCCGCGGTTGCTCGACCTCGCGCGGAAGATCCGCGTCCGCGTCGGCGTCGACAGTATGGAAGTCGCCGCCCCGCTCGCCGACGCCGCGGCGTCGGCCGGCGTGACGGTGGACGTCATGCTCGAGGTCGACACCGGCCTCGGGCGGTGCGGCGTCGCGCCCGGCGAGCCGCTGCTCGCGCTGGCCAAGGCGGTCGCCGCGTCCCGCGGCCTGCGTCTTGCCGGGATCTTCACCTATCGGGGCTACCGGCCGGATCTCGACGCCGCCGGCCGTGAAGAGGGCGAGATCATGGTGCGCGAAGCGGAACGCCTGCGCGCCGCGGGCTATCCCGTGGACGACGTCAGCGTCGGCTCGACACCGACCGGACGGCCCGCCGCGCGTGTGCCGGGCGTCACGGAGGTGCGCCCCGGGACCTATGTATTCAACGACGCGATGCAGGTGCGCTGGGGATCCGCGACGCCCGAGGAATGCGCGCTCGTGGTGCTCTGCCGGGTGATCAGCCGGCCGTCGCGGGCCGTCGCGGTACTCGACGCCGGCAGCAAGGTGCTGACGGCGGAGCGGGGGCCGTTCAGCAGCAAGGGCGAGAGCCACGGCGTACTGCGAGGCTATCCCGACTGCCAGATCGACCGGCTGTGGGAAGAGCACGGCCGCGTGCAGCTGACCGAGGACGGCCGCCGGCTCCGCGTCGGCGACTTCGTCGAGGTGATCCCGGCCCACGTCTGCCCCACGGTGAACCTGGCGCGGCGGCTCGTGTGCGTGCGCAACGGGCGCGTCGAGGCCACGTGGGATGTCGCCGCGCGGGCGGAGGTGCAGTAGCGGCGCCCGCGGCCTCGGAAACTCAGCGCGGGCTCATCGCGGCCGGTCCGCTCGGACCGGCCGCGCGTCGTGCGCGGCGGCGCACGGCCGCCGGAGCGCCGAACTTGCGATCGCCACCCCGTACGCGAGGTTGTCCTCCTCATTCCACGTCCACATACCGACGACGCGGCCGGAGGCGTCGAGCACCGGAGACCCGCTGTTGCCTTCGCGCGGCCGGTTCGTCGACTCGACGCGGAACGCCGGGGTCC
Source organism: bacterium (assembly GCA_035691305.1). NCBI lineage: Bacteria > bacterium. The sequence continues at coordinate 79,546 of DASSJF010000035.1, read as the reverse complement.
CGTCCGGCACGCCGCCAATTTCGTCCACCCTGCCGGTCGCCGTCCACCGCGTGCCTGGGATCGGCGGGAAGCCGATTAGGCCGTAGCCGACGATGCGCACCGGCGTGCCCGGAGCCGGATTCTCACCGAGCCGTAGAGCGGGGAAGCGCGGCAGCGCGGTGAGATGCGCGGTGCGCTGGACCTCACCGAGCAGATACTCGCCGAACCGGAAGCGCGACGGGGTCATTTTGATCTCCGCGACGTCCCGGCTCGGCACCACCCGATCCGTGGCCGGGTCGTAGGGGAGCGTGCTGGCACACACAAGGGTCGCGCTGTAGAACTCCCGCCCGACGACGGCCAGGAGACGGTACCGGTCGGGCTTCTGCCGTGCCGAGTACACGACATGGCTGTTCGTGAGCGCCGTGCCGTCCGCGTCCACGAAGAACGCGGTCCCGAGGGTGACGGCGCTGCCGTCGGCCGCCACGGTGAGCACCACGAAGGTCGCGTCATCCGCGGGCGCGGCGGGCTGCGCGAAAGCGCGGGTTCCCGCGAGGGCGCACGCCAGCGCCAGCATCACGATGCCGCCGCGCCCGGACCGAAGCACGAGCCGGTGTTCGGCGGTATCTCGAGGCGGCTCCTGCGCGGTCGCACCGTCGCGGCACGGGACGCGCAGCGACGGGGTGCGCGGCGGCGGATTCCCGCCGCCTGCATCCGTCCCGGGGGAAGGGCCGCCTCTTGGCCCGCGCCGAACTCTTCACTGCCAAATCTTCGCCGCCGGGCCCGCGGGGCGCGCCGCGATGCGCCGCACCGCCGCCGCCCGCGTGGCGCAAAGGACGGGATCATGGACGCCAAGGGCTACGTCACGAAGATGCTCGATCTGTCACATGGCCGGGTGCGCGAGGCGATCGACGGCGTCTCGGACGCGGAGGCGCGGCGCGTGATGGCCGGAAAGCTCACGCCGATCGTCTGGCAGGTCGGCCACCTCGCCCTGGTCGACGGCATTTACGTGCGGCGCGCGGGCGGCGAGTCCCCGGTGCCCGCGCGGTACACGGAGCTCTTCAAGCAGGGTAGCGGCGGCGAGCAGGATTACCCTCCGCTCTCCGACGTCCGGACGGTGTTCGACGAAACACACAAAGCGCTGATGGACCGTGCCGCGGGCGCCAACTACGAGGGGCCGATCGACGCGCCGGGGTCAGCCTACAAGACCGTCGGCGAGATGCTGCTCTACGCCAGCTTTCACCGCGGCTACCATACCGGCAAGATCATGTCGCTCCGCGGCCTGCTCGGCAAGAATCCGTTGCGGTAAGGCGTTCCGGCAACGGACACCGCGGACGTCGTCATCGTCGGCGCCGGGGTCATGGGCGCGAGCGTCGCCCATCACCTCGCCGCGCGTGGCTGCCGCAACGTGCTCATCCTCGAGCGCTACGGCCGGCCGGGCGGCGGCAGCACCTCGCGGGCGACCGGCGGTTTCCGGCTGCAGTTCGGGAGCCCGATGCACGTGCGGCTGTCCGCGCTGGCCCGCGAGAAGCTGCTGCGCTTTCGGCAAGAGACCGGCGTCGACCCGGACTACCGCCCCCGCGGGTACCTATTCATGGTGCGGGACGAATCGCAACTGCGGGGGCTGCGGTCGGTGCTGCGAACGCAGCGGGAGGCCGGCGTCGACGACGCGCGGGAGGTGACGCCCGAAGAGATCCGGCGGATCGCGCCGTGGGCGGAGATCGACGGGGTCGTCGGCGGGACGTTCGGCCGGAGCGACGGTTTCATCCGCCCCCTCGAGATCACCCGCGGCTACCTCGAGGCCGCGCAGCGGAACGGCGTCCGCGTGGAGTACGAGGCCGGCTGGGTCGAGTGCATCGTCCGCGAAGAAGGCGGACGGCGGCGGGTCGCGGGCGTGCGCGCCGGCGACCGCGAGATCTCGACGCGCTGCGTCGTCAACGCCGCCGGGCCGTGGGCCGGCGTCTTCGCGGCGCAGGCCGGCGTCGACGTGCCGGTGCGGCCGCTGAAACGCCACACCGGCGTCACGCTCCCGTTTCCCAAGCTGTCCGACGACACGCCGATGACGATCTGCCATTGGGACGGCGTACACTTCAGGGTGCGGGACGGGCGGGTGCTGCTGCTGTGGCCCACCGACCCCACGCCGGACGACCTCGCGAAGCCGTTTGACACGACGTTCGACCCGCGGTGGCTCGACGAGCTGCTGCCGCTCGTGCATGAGTATTTCCCGATCCTTCGCGACGCACAGATCGACCGGCCGCGGTGCTGGTCCGGCCTCTACGAGATGTCGCCGGACCGCCACGCGCTGCTCGGCCCGGCGCCGGGCCTCGACGGCATGTACCTCATCAACGGCTCGTCCGGCCACGGCGTGATGCACTCGCCGGCGCTCGGCCAGCTGCTGAGCGAGATCATCCTCGACGGCCGGGCCACGTCCCTCGACGTCGGTCCGCTGCGGCCGGCGCGCTTTGCCGAAGGTAAGCCCAATCCGAGAGACGACGTGCTGTAGGACACCGCACATCGACGCCGGCGCCCGTACGCTCGAGATCGACGGCCGCACGCTCCGGCTGAGCGACGTGGAGGCCGCGGCGCAGGGCGCCCGCGTCGCGCTGAGCGCCGCGGCGCGCGAGCGCGTCGAGCGCGCCAGGACGATGGTGCAGGACATCCTCCGGGATCGGGCCGTCGTCTACGGGATTTCCACCGGCGTCGGCGACCTCTGCACGACGATCATTCCGCCCGACGGGCTGCGAACGCTGCAGCAGAACATCATCCGGTCGCACGCCGCCGGCGTCGGCGCCGCGCTACCGGAGCCGGTCGTGCGCGCGATGCTGCTGCTTCGCGCCAACGCGCTCGCGGCCGGGCACTCCGGCGTCCGCGCGCAGCTCATCGACATGCTGCTGGCCCTGCTCAACGCGCGGATCCATCCGATCATCCCCGAACAGGGCTCGCTCGGCGCCAGCGGCGACCTCGCCCCGCTCGCGCACCTGGCACTCGTCCTCACCGGTGAGGGCGAGGCCGTCGTCGACGGCGCGCGGCTGTCGGGCCGTGCGGCCCTTCGGCGGCGCGGGCTCGCGCCGATTACGCTCGAGGCCAAGGAGGGCATGGCGCTCATCAACGGGACGCAGCTGATGAGCGCGCTCGGCGCGCAGCTGGTGCTGGACGGCGAGCGCCTGGCGGCCCTCGCGGACGTCGCGGGGGCGCTCTCGTTGGAAGCGCTCGGCGGTACCGACCGGGCGTTCGCGCCCGCGCTTCACGCCGCCCGGCCGCACCCGGGGCAGGGTGCGAGCGCCGCCCACCTTCGCCGGCTCGTCGCGGAAAGCGAGCGCGTCGCACACGCAGAGTACGCGCGGGTGCAGGACGCCTATTCGCTTCGCTGCATGCCGCAGGTCCACGGAGCGGCCCGCCAGGCGCTCGCCCATCTCCGGGACGTCCTCACGGTCGAGATCAACAGCGCGACCGACAACCCGCTCCTCTTTCCGGACACCGGCGACGTCGTTTCCGGGGGCAACTTCCACGGCCAGCCGCTGGCGCTGCCGCTCGACTACGTGACGTGCGCGCTCGCGGTGCTCGCGGGCATCAGCGAGCGCCGGATCGAGCGGCTCGTCAACCCGCACCTGTCCGGCCTGCCGGCGTTTCTCGCGCCGCGCGGCGGCCTGCAGTCGGGCTACATGCTGGCGCAGTATACGGCGGCCGCGCTCGTCTCGGAAAACAAAGTGCTCAGCCACCCGGCGAGCGTCGACTCGATCCCCTCGTCGGGCAACCAGGAGGACCACGTCAGCATGGGCGCCGCCGCGGCGCGGAAGGCGCGGCGGGTGCTGGAGCATGCCCAGCAGGTCACCGGTATCGAGTTGGTGGTCGCCTGTCAAGCGGTCGACTTCGGACGGGGCCGCCTCGGCCGCGGCACCGCCGCCGCCTACCGCGCGGTCCGCGACCGCGTCGGCCGGCTGACCGACGACCGGCCGGTCGGGGCCGACCTGACGCTGGGGCTGGCGCTCGTCCAATCCGGCGCCGTGCTCGACGCCGTCCAGGCCGCGATCGGCCCGCAGGCCGGCTGACCGGCTCCCTCTCGGCGCGGCCCTCCTTCCCGGCCGCGTGGAATCGAGGCGAACGGTCCGCCGTTTTCCCCCGCAGAGGTGGACTTAGATGTCTCTCGATCTCCTTCGAACCGCACAACCTGTAACGATCCAAAGCGGCCCTGTGCCCGGTCCGACCGCCGCCCCCGAGATCGCGGCCGCGACTGAATCCGAGGCGCTGGACGCCTACTCGCGCACCGTCATTGCCGTCGTCGAGCGCGTCGGCCCGGCCGTCGTGAGCCTCGCCACTACGCGCGAGGCGCCCGAGCGCCTGCGGCGGCGCGGCGTGCCGGCGATGCGCGGCGCCGGCAGCGGCGTCGTGATCGCCCCGGATGGCTTCATCCTAACCAACAGCCACGTCGTCCGCGGCGCGGAGCGGATCCAGGCGGGCTTCTCCGACGGGAAGACGCTCCCGGCGCAGGCCGTCGGCACCGATCCTCACGCCGACCTCGCCGTCCTGCGCGTCCCGGAAGGGAGCCTGCCGGCGGCGGAGCTCGGGGACTCCGCGCGCCTGCGGGTCGGACAGCTCGTCGTAGCGCTCGGCAACCCGCTCGGGTTCCAGGCGACCGTCACCGCGGGCGTGATCAGCGCCCTCGGGCGGACCCTGCGGGCCGAGAACGGCCGGCTCATCGACAACGTCATTCAGACGGACGCGCCGCTCAACCCCGGCAACTCCGGCGGCCCGCTCGTCGATGCGCGCGGCGCCGTGATCGGCATCAACACCGCCGTCATCGCGGGCTCCCAGGGCCTGTGCTTCGCGATTCCGGTGAACACCGCGGTCTGGGTCGCCTCGCAGTTGATGCGCGAGGGCCGCGTGCGGCGGGCCTACCTCGGGCTCGGCGCGCAGACGATCACGGTGGACCGCCGCGTCACCGTCCACTACCATCTCGAGGCGCCGACGGCCGTGCGGGTTACCGAGGTGCATCCCGAGACGGCGGCCGACCGCGCCGGCCTCCGGCCGGGCGACGTAATCGTCCGCGCCGGCGACCGTCCGATCAAGACGCTCGACGATCTGCTGCTGGCGCTCGGGCACCACACGCCCGGCGACCCGATCGCGATCCACTATATCCGAGGCACCGAGACCCACACCGTCACGGCACACCCGACCGATCTTCCGGACGCGCCGTAGCGTCGCGGCCCCGGGCGCAGTCCGCCCCGGGCCGGCGGTGGACGGACCCCCGCAGCCGTGCCGCAAACTGTTCGCCATACGAACAATATGTTATACTCACGGTTGATGACCGCCCCGCTTACCGAACGCCCAGGCCGCGCCGCGGACCGCCGCCGTGGGCTCGCGATCGAGTGCGCGGCCCGGCTGGTCGACGTGGCGCCGCTCGTGGTGCGGCGCGTCCGCGCGCGCATGCGGCGGCAGATCCCCGACCTGACGATGCCGCAGTACCGCTCGCTGGTGTACATCGAGATCCACGACGGGTGCGCGCTGCGCGCGCTGGCCGAGCACCTCGGCATCACCCCCGCGACGTCGTCCTCGCTCGTGGACCGGCTGGTGCGCCGCGGCTGGGTCACGCGCGCGACCGATGCCGCGAACCGCCGGCAGGTGCGCCTCGCCCTTACGGCGCGCGGCAAGGCGCTGCTGGCCGCGGCGCGCGCCGCCGTCCGGCGCGAGATCGCCCAGGCGATCGCCGGCGCGCCGATGCCGGCGCTGCTCGCCGCGCGGAGGGGCCTCGACGCGCTCCGCGGGCGGCTCCAGCCGGCGCAGGCGAAGACGGGAGAGCTGAGATGACCGGCGACGCCGCGGTCGTCCGGACGGACGGCCTGACGAAGCGCTACACCGACGTGACCGCGGTCGACGGCGTGTCGATCGACGTCCACGCGGGCGAGATCTACGGGCTGATCGGGCCGAACGGCGCGGGCAAGAGCACGATGATCAAGATCCTGACCACGCTGCTGCCGCCCACGGCGGGCGGCGCGTGGGTCGCCGGGGCGGACGTGGTCCGCGAGCCCTCCCGTGTGCGCCGGCGCATCGGCTACGTGCCGCAGGTGGTGTCGGCCGACGGCTCGCTCAGCGCGTATGAGAACCTGTGGGTGTCGGCGCGCCTCCACAACATCCCGCGCGCGGAGCAGGACGCGCGGATCACCGAGGCGCTCGACGTGGTCGGCCTGCGGGATGCGGCGCGCACCCTGGTCCGCCGGTACTCGGGCGGCATGATCCGCCGGCTGGAGATCGCGCAGAGCCTCCTCCACCACCCGTCGGTGCTGTTCATGGACGAGCCGACGGTCGGGCTCGACCCGGTCGCCCACCGTGCGATCTGGGAGGACATCGAGGATCTGCGACGCCGGTACGGCATGACGATCTTCATCACGACGCACGACATGGCCGAAGCCGACGCGCACTGCGACCGCGTCGCGGTGATGCACCTCGGCAAGATCGCCGCCGTCGGCACGCCGGCCGAACTGAAGGCGGAGGTCGGCGCGGCGGCGACGCTCGACGACGTCTTCGCGGAGTTCACCGGCAGTCAAATCGTGGCAGGAGGCAGTTATCGTGAGGTCCTACGCACCCGCCGTACGGCCCGCCGGCTATCCTGAGCCGAGCGCGCTCACGGCGTTCGCCGGCAACGCGATCACCGTCGCGTGGGCCGAACTGCTCAAGCTGCGGCGCGATCCGGTCGAACTGCTGAGCCGCGCGGCGCAGCCGACCCTGTGGCTGCTTGTCTTCGGCCAGGTCATGGCGCGCGTGCGCGGGATGCCGACCGGCGGCCTGCGCTACCTGGACTTCATGGCGCCCGGGGTGCTGGCGCAGAGCGCGTTGTTCATCGCGATCTTCTACGGGGTGGCCGCGATCTGGGAGCGCGATGTCGGCGTGCTGCACAAGCTGCTGGTCACTCCGGCGTCGCGGGCGGCGCTCGTGACGGGCAAGGCGCTCTCGGCGAGCGCCCGCGCCCTCTCCCAGGCGGCGATCGTCTACGTTCTGGCGATGATCCTGGGCATCCGGCTGAATCTCGAGCCGCTGCACGTCCTGGGCGTGCTCGTCGTGATCGTGCTGGGCGCGTCGCTGTTCGCAACGCTCTCGCTGATCATCGCCTGCATCGTGAAAACGCGCGAGCGCGTGATGGGCATGGGCCAGCTCCTGACGATGCCGCTGTTTTTCGCCAGCAACGCGATCTATCCGATCAGCCTCATGCCGGGGTGGCTGCGCGTGGTCTCCCTGATCAATCCCCTGACCTACGAGGTGGACGCCCTGCGCGCGCTGATGGTACGCGCCGGCGCGAGCGCGTACGGGATCGGCGTGGACGTCGCGGTGCTGACCGCGGCGTCGGCCGTGCTGGTCACGATCGCCGCGCGGATGTTCCCGAGAATCATCACGTAGCGGACGCGGCGGCCCGGCTCCGGGCGCGGCGCGGTCAGATGTAGCGGCCCCCGGTCACCTCGATCACGGCGCCGGTGACGTAGCTCGCCAGATCGCTGGCCAGGAACAGCGCGACGTTCGCGATTTCGTCCGGCCGGCCGATCCGGCCGAGCGGGGTGTCGGCGACGCGCGCCTTCAGCATCTCCTCGCCCATCGCCCGGGTCATCGGGGTATCGATCAGCCCCGGCTGGATCGCGTTGGCCCGGATGCCGTACCGCGCGTACTCCCGCGCCGTCACCTTGGTCAGGGCGGCGATGCCGGCCTTCGCCGACGCGTAGTTGGCCTGACCGAAGTTGCCGATCTTGCCGGAGATGGACGACATGTTCACGACGGCGCCCCCGCGCCCGGTCGCGCGCATCCTCGCGAGCACGGCGCGGGTGCACAGAAACGTGCCCTTGAGATGCACGCCGATCACGAGATCCCAGGCTTCGTCCGTCATGTTCCGGATCGTCGCGTCGCGGGTGATCCCGGCGTTGTTGACCAGGATGTCGACCCGGCCGAAGGCGGCGGCCCGCTGCGCGGCCGCCTCGACCTGGGCCGACTCGGCGACGTCGGCGCGAATAGCCTCCGCCCGGCGGCCGAGCGCCCGCACGAGATCCGCGGTCTCCGCCGCCGCGGCCTCGTTGAGGTCGACCGCGGCGACGTCCGCACCCTCCTCGGCGAATCGCGTGGCGATCGCGCGGCCGATCCCGGACCCCGCGCCGGTGACAAACGCGACCCGGCCGTCGAGCAGCGGCTTCACCGGCGCCGCGCCGCCGCCTTCAACGACGTCCGCGGCGCTTGGGTCGGCGCCGCCGCTTCGACACCGAGACCGCGGCCCGGGCCGCCGTGGACGGAGTGTGGCCGGGCCGGGCGATCAGCTCCGCCAGGCGCCGCACGCTCCGACCGCGCACCTGCATGCCCTCACGCTCCTTCAGCCGGCGGCGGTCGCGGCGCGCCGCGTGGAGATCCGGCCCCGTGTCCCGCCTCACGCCACGCGCACGGTGACGACGGCGGCCCGGCCGTCGCGGGTCGCCGCCAATCCCCGGCGCAGCGCCGGTCCGACGTCGCCGGGATCCGCTACGGCCTCGCCGTGCGCGCCGCCGGCGCGCGCCTCCGCCGCGAAGTCCGGCACCGGCTCGAACACGCCGCCGGGATATCCGGCCGCGGCCGCGTAGCTGTCCGGATAGTAGTCGCGCAGGCGCGCGTGGCCGGTCGTGTAGCGGCCGTTGACCATGACCACCGCGAGGTACGGCGCTCCCGCGTGCGCCGCGGTCCACAGCGCGGCGGGCGCCGATCCGTACATGTAGAAGCCGTCGCCCGAGACGAGCACCACGTCGCGCGACGGATCGGCGAGCTTGACTCCGACGGCCGCCCCGGACGCCCATCCGCCGGCGCTACCGCCGTGATTGAACCACGATCCCGGATGTCTGCGGCGGACATATTCGCGCAGCGACGCGGCGCCGCTGACCGTCTCTTCGAGCAGCGCCGCGTCCCCGTCGAGCACCGCGGCCAGCTCCGAGGCGACCCACCGCGGATCGACGGGCACGGCGGTCCGCACCGACTCCGCGCGGCGCGCCCGCGCTTCGGCGAGGACGCGCTGCCGCGCCGCGCCGGCCGCCAGCCGCTCTCGCGCCCGCTCGCGGTGCGCCGGCGTCAACCGGTCCTCCAGCGCCCGCGCGAGCGCCTCCAGACCGGCCAAGGGATCGGCGGTGATCCGCGGCGACCCCGGAAACTCCCACAGCGGCACCTCGAGCGTAATTGGATCGAGCGAGAGCCACGCGATTGCGCACTCCGGCCGGGGTGCGCCCGCGTCGCCCGGCACCCACGCCGGCATGCGCCGGTCGAGCAGCAGCAGCGCGTCGGCCTCGGCGAGCGCCGGTCCGGTCTCGAACAACGGATGGTCCGGCGGGAAATTCAGGCGGTCGCGCCATCCGGCGTCGGTCACCCACAGGCCGGCCATCTCCGCCACCCGCACCAGCGCGGGCACGGCCGCGGGGTCCTTCCCGCTGCGCCCGACGACGATCAGCGGCCGCTCCGCGCGAAGCAGCAGATTCGCCAGCGCCTCGATCGCGCGCGGATCCGGCGCCGGCGGATACGGCACGCCGAGATGGTCGACGGACGGGAACATTCCGCCGGACAGAGGCGCCATGCCGGTCTCGCGCGGGATGGAGAGAAACACCGGACCTTTGGGCGCGGTCCGGGCCACCTGAATCGCCCGGCTCACCACCATGCCGGGGTTATCCTGTAATTCGAGCCGGTAGTCCCACTTCACGTACGGCCGCACGATCTCGCGCTGGTCGCGCCGCTCCTGCACCCAGTAGACCGGACGGTCCCGGGCCCCTCGGGCGGTTCCGGGGTAGGCGCGCGGCGCGCCGCCCGCCGTGATGAGCACGGGGTGCTCTCCGCTCGAGGCCGCGTGGAGCGCGACGCCGTAGTTGAGGACGCCGGCGTCGGTGTGGACCGCGGTCGCCGCGGGCCGGCCGGTGACCATGGCGTACCCGATCGCGGCGTTCAGCGCCACGGCCTCGTGCGGCACCGTGATGAGGCGGGGCGCCGGACGCCGCCGTGCTTCGGCCTTGGCCACCGCCTCCTGGTAGAACATCACGTCGGAGCCGGAGTTGAAGAACAGGTACTCGATGCCGCCGGCGGCCATCGCGGCGACGATGACGTCGCCCGCCTCGTCGGCCTCGCAGGCCACCCAGCCCGGGACCGCACCCGCGCGGCCCGGCGCGCCCGCGCGCTCGACGCCGGGCGTCTCCCGCGGCGTCATCCGACCACGTCGCGGAAAACCCGCAGGTAGTTGAGGCCCAGGAGCTTCCGTAGCTCGGCCTCCGTGAATCCCCGCTGCGCGAGGCAGACCGTGAGGTTCGGCCAATCCCGGAAGTCCTCGAACCCGTTGAGATGATAGTCCACTGTGAGGCGGTGCTCCTCGGTGCGGAAGCCGTCCCAGCTGAAGGCGTTCGGACGGCGCTTCGCCATGTCGGGCGGATACGGAATCATCGACTCCGTGCCCGGCCCGGGGCCGGCCTTGTCGGTGCCGATCCCCACGTGGTCGATGCCGCAGACGTCGACGAGATGCTCGACGTGCGCGGCGAAGTCGTCGAGCGTCGGCTCCTTCTTGTCGGAGATGAACCCCGGGATCACGACAACCCCGAAGTACCCGCCGCGGTCGGCGACGGCCCGGGCGAGTTCATCGGTCTTGCCCCGGTCGTGGTAGCAGACCGCCTTGCTGCTGGAATGCGAGACGATGACCGGCGCGGCCGAGACCTTGAGCGCGTCCCATCCCACCTGCTCGCTGCAGTGGCTGACGTCGACGAGCGTGCGGAGGTCGTTGAGCCGCCGCACGAGCTCGCGCCCAAAGTAGGAGAGCCCGCCCTGATTCGTCTCCGTGCAGCCGTCGCCGACGAGGTTGCGCAGGTTGTAGGTCAGCTGGACCATACGCACGCCGAGGTTGTGAAAGTGGTTGATCCGGTCGAGCGAGTCGGCGTACGGGGTCGTGTTCTGAAAGTCCAGCACGAGCCCATGCTTGCGCGTCGCGTGCGCGCGCGCGATGTCGGCGGCCGTCCGGCAGAGGATCAGTTCGCCGTCGAGCGCGTCGACGACGGCGTGCGCCTGGGCGACACGCCGGCCGGCCATCTCGTACGACTCGCTCAGCTTGTGGGTACCCGAGTAGGTGCCGCACGCCACCGTCACGCCGGAGGCGTGCCACACATCGAGGAACTGCTCGCGCGCGGACGACGAGGTCAGCAGCTCCCGCTGGGCGAGGTCGACGAGGAGCGGGTGCGCCTCGTCGCGCGAAACCCGGCGGGCCCGCAGCTCCTCGAGCGCGGCCCGCATGCGCTCGGTAAACAGAAACCCGGTCGTGGCGGGCGGCTGCTGGCTGTCGATCACCAGCGCCTCGTAGTGCAGCGACCGCGCTTCGTCCGGCGTGAGCGTGGGGCGGGACCGCGGCATCGCGGACACCTCCGAAGAGTGCGCGGGCGACCACTTCTCTCCGCTCTCGCGACGGCCCTCCGTTGACCGCGCCGAGGCGGCTTCGCCGGGAACCGGATGCCAAGGAGCGCCGGCGCGCGGTGTGGTATCAAAGCCGCATGAGACGACGCCGGCCGGCTCCCGCATCACGGCGGCGCGCGCGGCGGAGCCGCGCCGCGGCCGCGAGATCCCGCGCCCCCTCCAGGCGGCCGCGGGACGGTGCGCCCCGGCGGCCCTCCGGCTCCCTCGCCGAGGTGCTGAAGTTCCAAGCCAGGTCGTCGGCGGCGCTCCGCGCGGTGAAGATGCCGATGGCCGTCGAGCCATCCTTCGTCTTTAAACCTTAGGCGTTCGCACCGCCGATCTTCACGGCATAGCGCCAGCGAGGTCCCGATGGACAATCTTCTGTTCGCGACGATCGGCGAACTGCGCGACGGGCTGCGGCGCAGGACGTTCTCGTCGGTCGAGTTGACCCGGCTCGCGCTCGCCCGCCTGGAGTCCCTCGGGCGGTCGCTCAACGCCACCGCGACGATCCTGCGCGAGCGCGCGCTGCGGGAGGCGCGGGCGGCCGACAAAGCGCTGGCGCGCGGCCGCGGGGCCGCGCTGACCGGCATCCCGTACGGCGCGAAGGACCTGCTCGCGGCCCGCGGTGGGCCGACGACCTACGGGGCGCCGCCGTGGGCCCGGCGGGTGCTGCCGTTCGACGGCGCGGTGATCGAGCGCCTGAACGCCGCGGGGGCCGTGCTGACCGCGAAGCTCGCGATGATCGAACTCGCGGGCGGCGGCGGCTACCGCTGGCCGGCCGCCTCGCTTCAAGGCGCGACCCGCACGCCGTGGAGCCTGGAACACTGGTCCGGCGGCTCGTCGAGCGGCACCGGCGCGGCCGTCGCGGCCGGATTGGTACCGTACGGCATCGGCTCCGAGACGTCGGGCTCGATCCTTTCGCCGTCGTCGAACTGCGGCGTCACCGGCCTCCGCCCGACGTACGGGCTCGTCAGCCGGTGGGGCGCCATGGCGCTGTCCTGGACGATGGATAAGCTGGGGCCGATGTGCCGCACGGCGGAAGATTGCGGCATCGTCCTCGAGGCGATGGCGGGCCCGGACCCACGCGACCCCGGCTCCGCCGGCCGGTCGTTCCGGATGGCGCGGGCGCGCCGGCCGCTCCGCTCGCTTCGCGTCGGGTACGCCGTCGAAGATTTCGACAACGCCGACCCGACGATCCGCGCGGCGCTGCGCCAAGCGCTCGATGCCGTCAAGACTCTCGGCGTGCGCCTGTCGCGCGCCGTGCTGCCGGCGCTCCCGATCGACTCGGTGGCGCGGACAATCATCCGCGCCGAGGGCTCGGCGTCGTTTCAGGACCTGATCACCAGCGGCCGGATGCGCCTTCTGGCCGACAAGCGCCAGGCGATCGGATTGGTGGCCGGCACGAAGATCAGCGCGGTCGACTACCTTCAGGCGATGCGCATCCGCGGACTGCTGCAAAACGCGTTCGCGGACCTCTTCCGGCGCGTCGACGTCATCCTCGCGCCCGCGCGGCCGCGGGCGGCGCACCGGATCGACGAGCCGATCGACGCGGAATGGCGGCCCGTCGGCGCGAAGCGCCGCGGGCCGGGCGGCATCACCGTGGTGGCCGGCAACGCCGCGATCACGGCGGCCGGCAACCTGGCGGGGCTGCCGGGCCTCGGCGTGCCGTGCGGCTTCAGCACAACGGGACTGCCCATCGCCATCCAACTCGTCGGGCGGCCGTTCGACGAGTCAACGCTGATTGCGCTCGGCGCAGCCTACCAGGACGTGACGGACTGGCACCGGCGCATTCCACCGGGGTACGCCTGAAGTCGGGAATCGGGACAGCGGCCCTCGTGTCCGACGTGAACGTGGGGCGCGCAACCCCGCGGCGCGTCAGGCGCGGCCGAAATCCCCGCGCGCGCGCGCATCGGCGAGCGCCTGAAACACTTCCGCGCTCACATGGATGCCGTCGTAGAAACGCTCGAGGCTGAGGTTCTCGTTGGGGCTGTGGTTGTTCTCGTCGGCGTTGGCGTACGGCACGTCGATGTGGGCGATGCCCAGCACGTCGGGCCAGACCGCGTTCGGCAGGCTGCCCCCGCTCGCGAGGTTGAGCACCGGGTCGACGCCGCGGTAGGCTTTGATCGCGCCGGCGATCACCGCGACGGCCGGGTGGTCCGGCGGGGTACGCGTCGCCTCCATCGTCGTTGACTCGCGGATCTCGACCGCGACGCGGGGGTCCACCTTCGCGGCGTGCCGCTTCACCTTCTCGAAGATGTCGCGGATCCGCTGATCTACGACGAGGCGGACGTCGATCCGGCATTCCGCGCGGGCCGGAATGATCGTCTTCCCGCCCGGCCCCACGTACCCGCTCGCGAATCCCTGAATGTTGAAGTACGGCTCGAGCATGATGCGCCGCCAGTAGGCCGGGCCGTCGATCTGCAGCGGCGGCATGCCCATCGTCTCGCCGAACATCTTGGGATCGAAGTCGAGCGACGCGAGGATCCGTTCCTCGACGGGGCCCACCGGCCGCACGTCGTCGTAGAAGCCGTCGATCAGGACGCGTCCCTTCGGATCGACCATCGTCGCGAGAAGGTGCACCAGCATCCACACGGGGTTCGGCGCGACGCCGCCCTTGTTGCCGGAGTGGTTGTCGCGGTCGGCCCCCTGCGCGACGAGGCGCAGTCCGAGCATGCCGCGGTTGCCGAGCGAGATCACCGGCCGGCCCGACGGGTGCAGGCCGCCGTCCGAGATGTACACCAGATCCGCGGCGAGCATCTCTTTGTGCTGCGCGGCGAACACGCCGAGGCTTGGGGAGCCCGATTCTTCCTCTCCCTCGAACACGAACTTGAGGTTGACCGGCAGCCGCCCGGCGGTCTCGAGCCACGCGCGCGCCGCGAGTACGTGGGCGATCAACTGACCCTTATTGTCGCCCACGCCGCGTCCGTAGATCCGGCCGTCGCGGACGGCCGGCTCGAACGGCGGCGACTGCCACAGATCGAGCGGCTCCGGCGGCTGCACGTCGTAGTGCCCGTAGCAGATCAGCGTGAAGGCCTTCGGGTCGCGGACGAGATCGCCGAAGACGACCGGCTGCGTCGGCGTCTCGATGATGCGCGCCGGAATGCGGTACTCGGACAGGATGCCGGCGAGCAGCTGCGCGCACTCGCGGACGCCGACGTTCTGTGCGCTGATGCTGGGTTGGCGTATCAACCGCACCAGCGTCTCGAGCTCGTCCCCGCGGTGCGCGTCGATATAGGCGTGGACCGGGTTGGTCGACATCCGCTTCCCTCCGCTCTTGCGTCCCGAGGGCCGCGGTCAGCGGGCCCCGATCTCCCGGAATCGCGCGTACAGACGGTCTCGCGAAACCACCACCTGGACCGTCCGGCCTTCCCCGATTTTCTCGCGGCCGTTGTGGGCTTCGACACGGCAGTGGATGCGCCGGCCGTCCACGCGCTCGAGCACGGCCCGCGCGCGCACGCGCTCGCCCACCGCGGTCGGTGCGACGTGCACGACGTCGATCGCGTAGCCGACCGCGTCTTCGCCCGGCTCGAGAAACGGCAGGAGGATCTTGCGGCCGGCCTCCTCCATGTGTTTGACCATCATCCAGGTCGCGTACACGGGGTGGACCGCGCCGAGCTCGTCGAAGTGCACCGCCATCGCGTCGGTCACGGTGAGCTGCACTTCGGCGGTGGTGCCGGGAACCAGACCCTCGCGCATGATCGCCCCCTGCGCGGATTCTAACATGAACGTGCGCGGTGTACGACGAGGCCGGGGCAGAGCCCCGGCCTCGTCGTCACGGTGCGCCGCGAGCCTAGTACGCCGAGGTGGCGCGAATCCGCCGCGCGACGTTGCTCTGGCTCACGACGATATCGACCCGATCCCCCGCCCGAAGCGCGCCGATGGCCGCCGAGCCGCCCGCGCCGTTCCGATCGATGCGCGTGATGATGGTCGAGGACGTAACGGCGTACCGCGACACGGTCCCATCGTGGCTCACCACGATCAGACCCGGCGAACGGGGATCAACCGGCAGCCGCACCGCGATGATCGTGCCGATCACGTGCGTCGCGCCGGGACCGTAGCTCTGCGAGGGCGGAAGCCCACCCGGCCCGTACGCCTGCGACGGCGGGACCGCCGCGCCGTCGCCGGCGATCGCGACGGTGGAGGCGTTGGCGTCCCAGGTCACATTCGCGCCGAGCGTCTGGCTGACAAACCGCAGCGGCACCATCGTCCGGCCGCCCACGAGCATCGCGGGCACGTCCATGACGGCGGGCCGCCCGTTGATCATCGCCTGGGTGTTGCCGATCTGCAGCGAGACGCCGGTCGCGCCGCGCTGCGCGAGCACGGTCTGGCTCCGGTCGTCCCAGCCCACGGTCGCGCCGAGGCGCTCAAACACGCCCCGCAGCGGGACCAGCACGCGGCCGTCCGCGATCTGCGGCGGCACGTCGAACGCCACCGGCCGGCCGTCGACGAAGACCCGCACGTACGGCGCCGGGGTCTGCGCGCCGGCCGTGACCACGCCGGCCGCCAGCACGACGGCCAGCAACAGCGCCGCGCCGGCGATGGTGTTGCGCATCTGTCGCATACGATCACTACCTCCTATCAGGTGATGAGAAACGGACGGAGGGGCGCCCGCGGCCCCCCTCCGCCGAATCAATCTCTTACGTTACCCGGAACGCCCTAGCTGCGAAACCTCGGATCCAGCACGTCGCGCAGGCCGTCGCCGAGGAGATTCACGGCGAACACGGCCGCCATGATCGCGAGGCCGGGGAAAAAGGCCACCCACCACGCGCGCGCGAGAAACTCGCGGCCCTCCGCGAGCATGTTGCCCCACTCCGGGGTCGGCGGCCGCACGCCGAGCCCGAGAAAGCTCAGGGCGGAGCCGGTGATGATGGCGCCGGCGATCCCGAGCGTCGCGATCACCACGAGCGGCGCCGTCACGTTCGGGAGAATGTGGCGCAGCACGATCGCACGGTCGCGGCACCCGACGACGCGCGCCGCCAGCACGAACTCCCGCTCCTTCACGCTCAACACCGCCCCGCGCGCGATGCGCACGTAGTCGGGGATCGCCGAAATCCCGACCGCGATCATCAGGTTGGGCAGGCTGCTGCCGAGGGTCGCGATCACGGCGAGGGCGAGGAGAATGCCGGGAAACGCCTGCAGCAGGTCCATCGTGCGCATGATCACGGCCTCGGTCCGGCGGCCGGTATAGCCGGCCACGAGGCCGAGCGTCACGCCGCAGGCCGCCGCGATGCCGACCGAGACGACGCCGACGGTCAGCGAAAGCCGTCCGCCCCAGAGCACCCGCGAGAAGACGTCCCGACCGAACCGGTCCGTGCCCATGAGATGCGCGGCGCCCGGCGGATCCAGCGGGGCCCGCAGGTTGGCCTTGAAGGGCGCGTACGGGCTCAGCCACGGTGCGAGCACGGCGCAGAGGACCACGATCAGGAACAGCGTCCCGCCGGCCAGCACGCTCGGATGACGCAGCAGGCGGCGCACGACGATGCGCGCGGGCGTCGCCGTGCGCGCCCCCGGTCCGGCGGCGGCACCGCGTAACGGCGACGCCGCTGACGGCCGCGCCCCCGGCGCCGGGCGCCCGCTATCCGTAGCGGATGCGGGGATCGACGGCGGCATAGGCGATGTCGACCACGAGATTGACGGCCACGTACACGAACGCGGCGACGAGCACGGTGCCCTGCACGAGCGGGAAGTCGCGGCTCAGGATCGCGTCGACCGCGAGGCGGCCCAATCCGGGCCGCGAGAAGATCGTCTCGGTCACCACCGCGCCGCCGAGGAGTGCGCCGAGCTGCAGACCCAGCATCGTGATCACGGGGATCAAGGCGTTGCGCAACGCGTGCCGCCAGACGACCAGCGCCCTGGACAACCCTTTCGCGCTCGCGGTCACGATGTAGTCCTGCCGCAGCACACCGAGCATACCGGAGCGGACCAGGCGCGCGAGTACGGCCGAGGAGATGAGCCCGAGCGCGGTTGCCGGCAGGACGAGGTGGTCCAGGCCGCCCTCGCCCGTCGCCGGGAACCAGCCGAGCGTGAACGAGAAGAGCATCAACAGCAGCAGGCTCGAGTAGAAGACCGGCATCGAAACGCCGAGAATCGCCACGGCCATCGCCGCGGTGTCGAGCCAGGTCCGGTGGGCCAACGCCGCCACCACGCCGAGGGTCAGCCCCAGGGCCACCGCGAGCGCGAGCGCCGCGAGCGTCAGCTGCACCGTGGCCGGCAGCACCTCGAGAATGCTGTCGAGCACCGGGCGCTGGCTTCGCAGTGCCCGGCCCAGATCGCCCCGCAGCAGATGGCCCGCGTAGTCCTCGTACTGAGTGAGCAGCGGCCGGTCCAGCCCGAGCTCGTGGCGAATCTCCGCCGCCTGGGTCTCGGTCATCGGCTTGTCGCCCGCGAACAGCAGCACCGGGTCGCCGGGGACCAGGTGCAGCATCAGGAACGTGACGACGGTGATCCCCACGAGCACCGGCACGGCCTGCAGCGTCCGCTGCGCCATGTACCTTAACATGCGGCCGCCGTCAAGACCGCGCGGGCCGGGTACGGGGTATGGGGTCCGAGAATCCGGCCCCTAGCGCCGCACCTGCACGTCGTACATCCAGACGTACGAGGCCAGCGCGTCGATCGAATCGCCGCCGACCTCGGCGCGCTTGGCGTTGTAGGTGATGGTGTCGACCAGCGGCACGCACACCGCGTCGCGCAGCACGCGCTGTTGAAGCTGCCTGTACAGGTCGATGCGCTTGGCCCGGTCGATCGTGGCCGCGGCCGCCTCGAGCATCCGGTCCACCTCCGGGACCTGGTAGCGCGCGCGGTTGAACGCGTTCACGTTCGACGAGTGGAACAGCGTTCTCATCACGTCCGGATCGCCGTACGAAAACCACATGAAATTGATGTCGTACTTGTTCTGGCTGACCTGGGCGCGGAAGGCGGCGCGCTCCAGCGCGTTGACCTGCACGTCGACGCCGACGTCGCGCATGCTGGCCTGGACCGCCTCGGCCATCGCCTTGTCGCGCGTCCGGCCGATGATGAGGAAGTTGACGCTGAGCTTCTGGCCGCCTTTCTCGCGGATGCCGTCCGCGCCGGCCCGCCATCCCGCCTCCTCGAGTACCTTTTTGGCCTGCGCGGGATCGTACCGGTACATCTTCTCCGCCGACGCGTCGTAGCCGAGCGTCGGACGCATGAGCGGGCTCCAGGCCACCTTCATCAGGCCGTTGAACACGGTCTTGTTGATGCCCTCGCGGTCGACGCCCCACTCGAACGCGCGCCGCACGGCGATGTCGCGGATCTGCGGCGACCCGGTCACGTTGAGCAGCAGCACCCAGCCGGACCCCGGCTGCGGCCGCTCGATCACGGCGAAGCGCTTGTCGGCGCGCAGCGCGCCGATCTCCAGCGGATCCGCGTCGTTGACATACTGCGTCTCGCCGCTCTTCAGCGTCCCCGTGCGAACGGAAGCGTCGGGGATGATCTTGAACACGAGCTCGTCGAGGTACGCCTGCCCCTTGTGCTTGAAGAGGGACGACGGCCACGCGTAGTCCGGGTTGCGCACGAGCGTCACGTGGTCCTTCGCCACCCACTCCTTGAACATGAACGGTCCGGTGCCGACGGGATGCCGCGCGAAGTCGGCGAGCCCCATCTTCTTGACCGCGGTGGGCGACACGATGCCGAGGTACCCGTTGAGGTTGGTGAGCAGCGGCGCGTAGCCTTCCTTCATCACGATCCGGACGGTGGACTCGTCGACCACCTCGGTGTGATCGTACGGCCCCAACTGGTCGTGCGACTGGCCGGCCTTCGTCTCGGGCGCGACGACCCGATCCATCGTAAACTTCACCGCGTCCCCGTTGAACGGCGTCCCGTCGTGGAACTTCACGCCGCGGCGCAGCTTGAACGTGTAGACTTTCGCGTCGGGCGAGATCGACCACGACTCCGCGAGCGCCGGCACGAAGCGGCCCGGCGTCGGTTCCCAGATCAGGGGCTCGCAGACGTTCAACGTGATTCTGATCACCGAGTCGAAGTTGGTGACCTGCGGGTCCAGCGTGTCGTCCAGGTCCAGACCGCCGACAGTGAGCGTACCGCCCGCCGCCGCGGCCTCCGCCGTGGTGATCCCCAGGCTCCGAACCAGCGGGTCGTACGCGCCGAGCGCCGCCGCCCCCGCCAGTGTTCCCGCTCCCGCGAGCAGCCGCCGCCGTCCAAACCGAACCATCCGCGCCATGCCGACCTCCCCTAGTTGGAAGCGATTCCGCACCTCGGCCGGCCGCCCGGGCGGCACGGTCCGGCTCTCTTTCACGGCGCCCGGGTTCGCTCCTCTACCGCGGCCCCCGCGCTATGATCCCGCGGCGAGCAGGTCCGCCGCGCGGGCCACCGGGATCGACCCGCAGGCGAGCAGCCGATCGTGGAACGCGCGGAGGTCGAAGGCGCGGCCCGCCCTCGCGGCCTCTTCCCGCCGGAGAGCGTGGATGCGGTCCACGCCGAGCAGGTACATCATGGCCGTCCCGGGGTGTAGCGAGTTCTTGAGGGCTTCCCCGCGCGCCGCTCCCGCGTCCATCCCGCCGCGGGAAGCATAGGCGTCCGCCGCCTGCTCGAGCGTCCACGCGCCGGTGTGGAGGGCGACGTCGGCGGCGGCGCGCAACGCGATGCGCAGGCGTGTGTGCGCCTGCGCGACCCGCTGCAGCGGCGAGAGAAAGCCGATCTCTTCCATGAGGTCGACCGCGTAGCAGGCCCATCCCTCGGCCATCGTGCCGCCGCAGAACATGGCGATCCTCGAGGCGCAGTCCACTGCGGCGATCCGGCCGATCCGCGAGGGCGCCCGGTAGGCCCACCAGTTCTGCACGTGGTGACCGAGCCCGGCGTGATGGATCACGTGGTTGAGCGCGATCGCCGCGTCGTTGGCGGCCCGGAGGAGTCGCGCCTGCTCGTCCACCGGCATCTCCGGCTCGACCGGGGCCACGAGATAGTCGACGACCGGCACGCGGTCGAACGCCGCGGGCGCCCGGTACGCGAGAAAATACAGCGACGGCGCGGCCTCGCGCGTCCAACGCGGACGCGGCACGAACCGAATCGGATAATCCGGCCAGGTCACGAGACGGTGCTCCTCGACCGCGCGGCGGGCGGCGTCCCACACTTCCTGGTATCTTGCGTAATACCGCGCCGCCGTCGGGTGGTGCGCCCCGAGGCTCGCCAGCGCGGCCCGCCAGTCGGCGAACCCAGCCTCGGCCGCCCGTTCGCGGAGCGCCGCCTCGGCCGCCTCCGCGCGCGCTTCGGCGAGCCGGCGCACCTCGGAGGCCCGGAGCGTTACGCCGTGGCCGCACCGCATCAGGAGCTCGAGCGCCGCCTCCCCGCAGGCGTACGCCGCTTCGCCCCCGGGCCGGATTTCGGTCATCAGGTGATCGCGAAACCGCGCGAACGCCGCGCCCGCTCCGGCCGCCGCGGCCCGGAGGCGGCCCGGATCGACGCCGTGCGCCGTGACGTCTTCGTCGGCGATGAACGTCTCGATGCCGCGCCCAAACAGCGCCGCGGCCGCGGTGCACTCACGAGCCGCGCGCTCGATCCACGCCGCCGGCGCCGACCGCACCTGCACCCGGCCCTGCTCGAGGAACGCCGGAATCGCGGCCAGGCGTGCGACCGCGGCGTCCACCCGCTCCTCGAGCGGCGCGAACGGCCGCAGCAGCAGCGCGATGACGCCGAAGACCGCCTCGCCGGTCCACACGCACGGGTTGCCGCGCGGACCGTGCGGCGCCCGGCGCTCCCACAGCTCGATCTCGAGAAAGCCCTCGGCAAGGTCCCGGTCGAGCGCCTCGACGGGTGAGGCGGACTCCTTCGGAAGACCGCGGAAGCGGCGCCGGAGGTCCTCCATCTCGGCCTGCGACGCGGCGAGCCCCTCCTCGGAGTGATCCGGCAGCCGGCCGTCCCCCCCGTGCACGCCGATGAAGGTCGCGTTGACCGGGCGGCGGCGGTAGTACGCGTCGAAAAACGCGTCCAGCGTGGAGCGCAGCGCGGGGGCCGGCACGCCTAGCGCGGGAGCGGCAGGTCGACCCACCGGCGCTCGCGCACCGACAGGGCGACCGCGTTGATCACTTCCTGGACGCGGGCGCCGTCGAAGAAGTTGCCCTGGTTCGTCTCGCCGCCCGCGACGATCTCGTCGATGAAGTTGCGGATCAGGTTCGCGTAGAACAGCGTGCGCCACGATTCGCGCGGGTGCCCCCCGGCCGGGTAGAAGTGTTTGGGGACTTCGACCTCGCGGAACTCCACCCGGTCCGGCGTGGCGATCCGGATCGTCTCCGCGATGCCGTTCTCCTCGACCAGCCGGCAGATGATCGCCCCCTCCCGGCCGTAGATCCGGGCTTCCACGCCCGGATAGTTGCCGATCGTCACGTAGCCGGTCTGGATCGAGCCGATCGCCCCGTTCGCGTACTCGCCGATGAAGACGTCGCCGTCGTCGATGTTCATCCGCATCACCCGGCCGGTTGCGCGGACCATCCGCTCCGGGATGAAGTTGCGCATCGTCCCGACGACGCGGTCGTAGCCCGCGCCGACCCACCACTGGCCGATGTCGATGATCGGCGCGCCGTATCCCTCGACCGATGACACGTGCAGGACGGCCGGATCCCAGGTGGGATCGACCTGCCGCAGCGGCGTCGCCGGGTTGAGCCATTGCGAGTTCTGCTCGTAGCCGTTGAAGATGAACGGGGTCCCGACAAAGCCCTCGTCCATCAGCAACCGTGCATACTGCACGCCGGGGCTGTACCGAAAGGTAAAGCCGAGCTTCGTCTTGAGGCCCTTCCGCTTCGCGAGCTCCGCCGCGCGCATCGTGTCCCGGAAGTCGTAGGCGACCGGCTTTTCGCAGAGAACGTGCTTGCCGGCCTCGATCGCCGCAACCGCGAGCTCGTGGTGAGTGTGCGACGGGGTCACCACGTCCACGATGTCGACGTCGGTCCGCGCCACGGTCGCATGCCAGTCGGTCGTCGCGGTCGGGATTGCGAACTCGCGGGCGCACGCTTCCGCGCGGTCGGCCTCGACATCGCACACCGCCACGACGCGGCAGCGCGGGTCGCGCTTCCAGCCGGGAATGTGGGCGCCGGCCGCCCAGCGACCGGCGCCGAGCACGGCGATGCGCAGTTCGGAGAGAGGAGGCGTCATGAGGCTAGGTTCTGGAGCCGCGACCCAACTGCCTGCCGGCCGCGCGCCGCCGCGAGATACACACCTGTGACACGCCCGCGCCGGCCGCGCCGAAGGGAGCCTCTTGCAGCCCGCCGAACCTGAGCGGCGCCTGCATCAGGTCGGGGAGGGGGAATCTTGATGCGTCCGATCGGCCGCTGGCTCGTCTGCGCCTTCGTCGCGCTCGTCCTGGCCGCCATGCCCGCGCTCGCGCTCGGGGCGCCCGGCGCCGGACCGACGTTCACGATCGCGCGGTCGCAGGAAACCGAAACGCTGGACCCCGAGCGGACGACCGCGGTGTCGTCGGCGGAGGTCGACTTCCTGCTCTACGATACGCTGACGTCGCTCGACGCGGATAACACCGTGAAGCCGGGGCTGGCCGAAAAATGGACGATCGCACCGGACGGCAAGACGTACACCTTCACGCTCAGGCAGGGCGTCCGCTTCGCGTCCGGCAAACCGCTGACGTCGGCCGACGTGAAGTTCACGCTCGACCGCTGGCGCTCGCTCAAGGGCTCCCCGACGGCGTTCAACATCTCGCCGATCGAGAGCGTGGACGCGCCCAACCCGCAGACGGTCGTGCTGCACTTGAAGGATCCCCTGTCGATCCTGCTCGTCAATCTTTCCGACTATTCGTCGAGCATCCTCAACTCGGCGGCCGTGAACAGCGCCGGGGACGGTTACGGCACCGCCGTCGGCAAGGTGGACGGCAGCGGCCCGTTCATTCTGCGGGAGTGGGTCCGCAACGACCGCCTCGTCGTCGCGCGCAATCCCAATTACAACTGGGGCCCGCCGGTCTTTCAGAATCACGGGCCCGCGCACCTCGGCACCATCGTGATGAAGGTGATCACGGAAGACGCGCCGCGCCTCGCCGCCGTCCAGGTCGGCGACGCGCAGTTCGACGCCACCGTCCCCGGGCAGGCGGTGGAGCGGCTGACCCGCGAGGGCAAGCTGCAGGTCATTCGCTACGCGGACCTCAACACCGCGTTCATCGGCTTCAAGCTGGGCCACAAGCCGCTCGACGATCTCAAGGTGCGCCAGGCGATCAACTACGGCGTCAACCGGCAGGAAATCATTCAGGGAGCCTACTACGGCCTGGCCGAAGAGGCCTTCGGGCCGCTGTCCCCGGGCACTCCGGGATACTGGAGCGGCGTCAAGAACATCGCCTACCACTACAACCCGAGCACCGCAAAGCGAATGCTCGACGAGGACGGCTGGACCCAGGCGCGGCCCGGCGCCGCGCGAACGAAGAACGGGCAGCCGCTCTCGCTGCTGTTCCTCTGGACGCCCGGCGCGGCGTTTGACGACGTCGTACCGCTCGTCCAAGCCGAACTGTCCGGCATCGGCATCAACGTGCGGCCGCAGCAGATGGAATGGACCGCGTTCCTGGCCGCGCTGCGCGCGGGCCAGCACGACATGTTCCTGATCAACGTGCGCTACACGACGCCGGACGTCCTCTACTTCTACTTCAAGAGCACGCAGCGGCCGGCCCCCAACCGGTTCGACTGGGCGGACGCGGAGACGGACCGTCTGCTCGACCTCAGCCGCTCGAGCACCAACGAGGGCGAGCGCATGACGGCCTACCAGAAGCTGCAGCAGATCGTGGTCGGCAACGCGGTCTGGATCCCGCTCGTCCACCAGAAGCGGGTCGTCGTCGCGTCGAAGCGGTTGTCCGTGCCGAAGATGTACTCCGCCAACGTGCTCTACAAGATGCTCGATCTCGATCTGAAGTAGCCGCCTCGGGCACCGGCGGTCGCGGAGGCGGCGGTGGCCTCGTACATCGCGGGGCGCCTCGTGCAGGCGGTGCCCGTGCTGCTGGGCGTGTCGGTGCTGGTCTTCCTGATCCTGCACCTCACGCCCGGCAATCCCGCGCTCGTCGTGGCGGGGCCCGACGCGCCGCCGTCGGTCGTGCGCGACATCGAGCGTACGCTCGGCCTCGACCAACCGCTCTACGTGCAGTACGGCCGCTACGTCGGGCGGATGGCCCGGGGAGACTTCGGCCGGTCGATCCGATCCCGCGAACCCGTGCTGGAACGGCTGCTGGACACGTTCCCGGTCACGCTCGGCCTGGCGACGGTCGGTGTCGTGTGGACCACCCTCGTCAGCGTACCGATGGGCATCCTGGCCGCGTACCGCCGCAACTCGCTGCTCGACATCTCGACGATCTTCGTCGTGCTGGCCGGCAACGCGATGCCGGTGTTCGCGATCGGCCTCGTCCTGCTCTACGTGTTCGCGGTTCACCTCCGGTGGCTCCCGTTGACGGGCTACGAATCGCTGCGGACCCTGGAGGGGTGGCGGCACATCGCGCTCCCCGCGATCACGGTGAGCAGCGGGGTGATTCCGCTGCTGACGCGCCTCACGCGGTCCTCCATGCTCGAAGTGCTTCATCAAGACTACGTCCGGAGCGCCCGCGCGAAGGGCGTGCGCGAGGCGGCGGTCGTCGTCCGCCACGCCTTCCGCAACGCGCTGCTGCCGGTCATCACGATCATCGGGCTGCAGTTCGGGGGCCTCCTGACCGGCGCGTTCATCACGGAGTCGATCTTTTCGCTGCCGGGGATGGGACGGCTGGTCGTGCAGGCGATTCTCGGGCGCGATTTCCCGATCGTGCAGGGCGGCGTGCTGTTGTTCGCCGTGACGTTCGTCCTGACGAACATCCTGGTCGATATCGGCTACGCCGCGGCCGACCCGCGGATCAGGTACGGCTAGTGGCGACGGCGCGCGAAACGGGTCTGGGCGCGGCCCCGGCCGACGGCCGCGCGGGCGTTCCGGCGCCGCGCTCGCGGCGGGCCACGCTCCGGCGGCGCCTCGGCAAATCGTGGCAGGTGCGCATCGGCGGCGCCATCGTCGCGGTGCTCCTGTTCACCGTCGCCGCCGCCCCATTTCTTGCGGTCGCCGATCCGACGCAGCCGGACATCCTGGCGCGCTTCGGCCGCCCATCGCACGCCCACCCGTTCGGGACGGACAATCTCGGCCGCGACATCTTCAGCCAGATCGTCTACGGCAGCCGCATCTCGCTCAGCATCGGCCTGATCTCCGTCGGCATCGCCGCGGCCTTCGGCATCACGCTCGGGCTGCTCGCCGGCTTCTACCGCCGGCTCGACAATCCGATCATGCGCGTGATCGACGTGCTGCTGGCGTTTCCCGGCCTGCTGCTGGCGATCGCGATCGTCGGCGCGCTCGGCCCCAGCCTCGAGAACGCGATGATCGCCGTCGGCATCGCGACGATCCCCGGCTTCGTGCGGATCGTGCGCAGCGCGGTGCTGCGCGTCGGCTCCAACGAATACGTCGACGCGGCGCGCGCGGTCGGCGTGCGCGACGCCCGGCTGCTCGTGCGGTACGTCCTGCCGAACGTCTCGTCGGAGATCATCGTCACGGCGACGCTCGGCATGGCGTCGGCGATCCTGTTCGCGGCGGCGCTGTCGTTCCTCGGCCTCGGCGCGCAGCCGCCCACGCCGGAATGGGGTGCGATGGTCCTCGCCGCGCGCAACTACCTGGACATCGCGCCGCACCAGGCGTTTTTCCCGATCGCGGCGATCTTCGTGACGATTCTCGGCTTCAACTTTCTCGGGGACGGCCTTCGGGACGCGCTCGATCCGCGGCTCTACCGGTAGCCCGGCGGGGCCGATTCATTGGGGGGGGGCGTCATGGACGAGATTCGTCTTGACGGGAAGGCGGCGGTCGTGACCGGCGGCGGCAAAGGCATCGGGCGCGGCATCGCGGAGCGCTTCGCGCGCGCCGGCGCGGACCTCGTGCTCGCGGGACGCGACGCGAAGGCGCTCGACGCGGCGCACGCGGCGATCGAGCGGCTGGGCCGCCGGTGCGTCACGGTGGCCGCGGACGTGCGCGAGGCGCAGGCGTGCCGGCGGATCGTCGACCGCGCGGTCTCCGCCTACGGCCGCCTCGACGTGCTGGTGAACAACGCCGGCATCAATCACCGGACCCCGGCGCTCGACGTGAGCGAGGCCGAGTGGGACGAGGTCCTCGACACCAACCTGAAGGCCGTGTTCTTCTGCGCCCAGGCGGCCGCGCGCGCCATGCCGGCGGCCGGCGGCGGCGCGATCGTGAACGTCGGCTCGACGATGAGCTTCGTCGCGCTGCCGAACCGCGCCACCTACTGCGCGAGCAAGGGCGGGGTCGCGACCCTCACCAAACAGCTCGCGGTGGAGTGGGCGCCGCGGGGCATCCGCGTGAACGCCGTGGCGCCGACGTTCGTCGAGACGGACATGACGGCCGAGGTGCTGCGCAATCCGGACATCCGCTCGCAGATCATCGGCCGCATTCCGCTCGGGCGCGTGCTCGACGTCGACGAGGTCGCCAGGACGGTGCTGTACCTGGCGTCCCCGGCCGCCTCGGGGATCACGGGCGTGACCCTCCCGGTAGACGGAGGCTACCTCGCGCACTGAGGTGGCGCGCCGGATCCTGTTTCTGCCGGGAGCGGGCGGGAAGCGGACGTTCTGGCGCCCGGTCGCGGACCTCCTCCCCGCGCACTACGAGCGGGTCTTCCTGGAATGGCCCGGCCATGGGACGGTGCCGCCGGACCCGCGCGTGTCGTCGTTCGACGATCTCGTCGCGCTCGTGCTCGATCGCATGGACCGGCCGGCCGACCTTGTCGCGCAGTCGATGGGCGGCGCCGTCGCGATCCGCGCCGCGCTCGACCGTCCGGCGATGGTCCGCCGTCTGGTCCTGACCGCGACGTCGGGCGGGATCGACCTGTCGCGCTTCGGCGCCGAAGACTGGCGGCCGCCCTACCGGCGGGAGCACCCGCAGGCCGCCGCGGCGTCGCTGCTGAAGCACGGGGACGATTTCAGCGAGCGCATCCGGACGATCACGGCCCCCACGCTGCTCTTGTGGGGAGACAACGATCCGATCAGCCCGGTCGCCGCCGGCGAGTACCTCGCCGGCCTGCTCCCGCGGTCGACGCTGATCGTCGTCCCGGGGGGCTCGCACATGTTCGCCGAAGAGCGGGCCGAGATCGTCGCGCCCTACATCGCGAGCCATCTCGCGCTCGAGGTCTGACGTCCAAACGCATCGGAGGTTCATCATGCCCCGGGCACGCAAGCGCGCGTCGCGAGCACGCTCGGCGTCCGCCGCGAAAGCCACCGCCGGTCGGGTGGAACGGGCGCTCGCCGGGATGGACCTCGCCCTGCCCCCCGCGCCGCGCGCGGTGGCGAACTACGTGGGCGCGGTCGTCGCCGGCAACCTCGTCTTTGTCTCCGGGCACGGCCCGGTCCAGGACGGCGAGCTGATCTACCGCGGGAAACTGGGGCGCGAGTTCACGACCGCCCAAGGCCGGGACGCCGCGCGGCTCGTCATGCTCAACTGCCTCGCGTCGCTCAAGGCGGCGATCGGGAGCCTCGACCGGGTGCGGCGCGTCGTCAAGCTGCTCGGCATGGTGAACGGCACCCCGGAGTTCACGGAGCAGCCGCAGGTGATCGACGGCGCCTCCGACCTGCTGGTCGCGATCTTCGGCGAGCGGGGCCGCCACGCGCGCTCCGCGGTCGGCATGGGCTCCCTGCCCTTCAGCATCGCGGTCGAGATCGAAATGGTGGTGGAGATCGGCTGATTCAGCCTCGGAACGTATAGCGCTGCTGACGATAGACTTCATCGACAAAACCGAGCCGCCGGTAGAGATGGATCGCTAGATCCTCGGGGTCGGCGTTGATGACCACGGACGCGCACCCGCCCGCATAGGCATCCGTCAGGATTCCACACAGGAGCGCGGTCGCGATCCCGCGTCCGCGGAAAGGCACACGCGTAGCCAGCTGAAAGACGAAACGGTCTCGGCCCTCCCGCCAGCCCACGACGCTCGCGGCCGTGCCCCCGATCCGAGCGATGAAGAAATGCGAGCCCGCGCCGAGCACCACGCGCCGGCGGGCGGCTTCCGCATCCACCTGCGCGGCCGGTGGCTCGTCCTCGCTGTCGGCGAAGCCCTTGATCCGGGCAGTCACGAATTCGCGGAGCGTTTCCTCGGTGACCGCCTCGACGCTCATGCCCGGAACGTCCGGAGGCGCGGGCACGGCGCCGACGTGGGCCAGGTAGGCGAGCGCGTGGTCCGCGGTGCAGCCGGCGGCGAGGAGCGCGCTCCCGATCTCGCGGCCGGCGGCGGGATCGTCCACGACGATGCGGACCGGCGCGCCGTCGAAGTACTCGCGGAGGTCTCGCACGAACCGCGCGGCGTCCGCGGCCGCCAGATCGGTGACGGTGACCCGGTCGAACCGCTCACGGCCGGCCCGGCCGTAGAAGCCGTACCGGCGGCGTTCCACGTGGTATCCGGTGCGCGGATCCGAGGTCCTATACCAGCTTCGGACCTCCGGCACGAGACGATCGTGCTCGGGATGACGGTCGGCGCGCGGCGCCGCTGCTGTCACGACGCTAGGGTCGCGTCGTGCCTCTCTCGGGATCGATCACCCGCGACTCCTGTTTGGCGGCCCACGCGGCGATCTCGGCGACCGTCGCGAACCAGACGCCCGGGACACGCCGCATGTGCTGGATCAGCTGCTCGAGCCCGAGCAGCCGCCCGGCGCGGCCCGAGATCCACGGGTGCATCGTGAGCACGAAGCAGCCGTTCTCCCGGCGCATCCCGTCGAACTCCTGCGCCCACATCCGGATCACGCGGTCCGGGTCGGAGATCTGATTGCTCGCCCCGTAGACGTGCCGGTACATCGGCGCGTCGTCGAGGAGCCACTGCACCGGCACCTCGACGAGCGGCCCGGACGGCGTCGTCAGCCCGTACGGGACGTCGTCACCCATGAGCGAGCTGTCGTAGACGAAGCCGCGCGACTTGAGCAGCGCCGGGGTGCCCGCGTTGAGCTCCCACGACGGCGACCGGTAGCCCGTGGGCCGGAGGTCGAGGTACGACTTCCAGATGTCGAGCTGGGCCTCGAGGACCCCCGCCTCTTCGCCGGCGCTCAGCGTATCGAGCGACTCGTGCACGTTGCCGTGGGCGGCGAGCTCGTGCCCGGCGTCGCGGATCGGCCGGATCGCCTCCGCGTGGTGCGCGATCGTCCAGCCCGGAACGTAGAAGGTCCCGCGCATCCCGTAGCGCTCGAGGAGGCGCAGAATCCGCGCCACGCCCGTTCGGACGCCGAACCGGCGCTCCTCGTTCGCCGCGAGCGAGCGCGCGGCGCGCTCCGGCTCGCGAAAGATCAGGGCCGACTCGGCGTCGACGTCGAAGCTCAGCGCGACCGCGCAGTCGCAACCCTCGGGCCAGGGATATCGCATCGGCTCCCTCCTACGCGGGCCGGTCCCCGCCGGGGGGGACCGTCGCCTTGAACTCATCCCACATCGCCTTGACCGCCTCGGGCCGGTACAACACGTCGAGCGAGGTCATGGCGAGGCCCTTCGCCGCGGCCAGCATCGCCTCGTAGCCCCGCGGGGACGCCGCGGCTTCCCGGAATTCGACCGTGTGCCCGGAGACGCCGTCGGCGATCTTGAGGTACGGGTGGATCGTCGGGCACGCCATGCTGACGTTCCCGATATCCGACGAGCCGACGCCGCCTTCGCTCGGTGGCTGCTCCCCCGCGATCCCGATCCGGCCCATGTTGCCGGCGAACAGCGCCGCGAGCGCCTGATTGTTGTAGCGCTCGGCGTAGACCAGGCCCTGCTCGAACTCCACCTTGGCGCCCGTCTGCGCCGCGGCCCCCTCGGCGCACCGCTTCACCTTCGCCAGCACGTCGGCCATCGTCGAGCGGGCGGCCGCGCGGACGAGGAAGTCGCCTTCGGCGTAGGCGGGCACGACGTTCGGCGCATCGCCGCCCTTCGTGATGATCCCGTGGATGCGGACATCGCTCGGCACGTGCTGGCGGAGCGAGTCGATCGCGTGGTACGTGAGGAGCAGGGCGTTGAGCGCGTTGATGCCTTTCTCCGGCATCGCCGCCGCGTGCGCGGGCTTGCCGTGGAACTTCACGAGGAGCGACTGGGCCGCGAGCGCGCCGCGCGTCCACCAGTTGTTCCTCGACGGGTGAAACATCATCGCCGCGTCGACGCCCTCGAACGCCCCCTGCTCGACCATGGGGATCTTGCCGCCCATGGTCTCCTCGGCCGGCGTCCCGAGGACGGTCAGGGTGCCCGGCAACGCCGGCACCGCGCGGCGCAGCGCGACGGCGGCGCCCACGCTGGCCATACAGATCAGGTTGTGGCCGCACGCGTGGCCGAGCCCTGCCAGGGCGTCGTACTCCGCGATCAGCGCGACGCGCGGCCGGGCGCCGCGCCCCCGCACCTCGGCCCGAAACGCGGTCTCCATGCCCGCGATCGGGCGCTCGACCGAGAAGCCGGCCTCGCGCAGGAGCGCCCCGAGCCAGTCCGCCGCCTGCCGCTCTTGTAGACCGAGCTCGGGATTCTGGTGGATCCGGCGGCTGAGGCCGACGAACTCGTCGCGCGCGGCGTCGATCTCCCCGCAGACACGGTCCTTGAGCGCGTCGAGATCTTCCATCGCCCGCTCCTAGACCCGCTGAATGAACTGATAGGAGACGCCGCCCGTCGTCTCGGCCACGGTCCAGATGTTCAGGCGGTCGCCGATTTTCCGCGGCTCCGGCTCGGTCGTGCGGACCCCGAGCGGCGCGAGCGTCGTCAGCACCTCCGGAATGCTCCGCACCTCGACCGCGATGTGCTCGATCCGGGCGCGGTGCCCGCCCTCGCCGAGCCGCTTGCGGCGCACCTCGGGATCGTCGAGCTGGATCACCTCGATGTCGACGCCGGACACGCCGTAGAACGCGGCATGCAGCGTGTTGTTACTGAGGTTGATCTCGCGCATCACGGGCAGTCCGAAGATCTCACCGAGCCACTTCTTCTGCTCGCCCAGATCGGCGACGATCACGCCGATGTGATCGATACGCTGAAAGAGCGGTGCCACGATCCCCACCTCCGCAGCCTGGATGAGTATTGACTACCTCCGCGGCGCGGAGGAGACCTGCGCGGGATCACGCGACGCGGCCGGGGCCCGCGTAGAGGAGGGCGTTCCGGGCGGGTGGAACCCTTGGCCTTGCCCGCGTCGTACCTACCGGGAGGTCACATCCAGGGGGCCACGGATGAGCACCGGCAAGCTGCTGCGCGATCCCGCCGTGCGCGCGACGGTTGGGCGCTGGCTGGACGGCACTCTGACGAGGCGCGAACTATTCCGCGGACTGGGCACCCTCGGCATCGGCGCGGCCGCCGCCTCGGCGGTGATCGGCGCCTTCGGCGAGTCCGGCAGGGTGGCCGCGCAGCAGTCCTTCAAGGGCCAGACGCTCGTGGTGACGAGCTACGGCGGTACGTGGCAGCAGTTCATGGAAGACGAGCACATCCCCGCGTTCGAGGCGCTGACCGGCGCGAAAGTCGAGCTGGCGATCGGCCTCGCGAAGGACTGGTTCGCGAAGATGCGGGCCGCCGGCACGAAGAATCCGCCGTACGACGTCTTCGTCACCAACGAGACCTACCTCGCACAGCTGCGGTTGGAAGGCTACTTCGCCCCTCTGCCGGCGGACAAGGTCCCGAACCTTCAATTCGTGCCCAAAGAACTGCGCCAGCCGAAGGACGTCGGCGTGCTCGGCCTCGTCGGCCCGCTCGGCATCGCCTACCGGACGGACCAGGTGAAGAATCCGCCCTCCTCATGGCTCGACCTCGGCAAGTACGGCAGCAAGACCTGCTTCTTCCAGATCGGCAACTCCGGCGAACCGCAGCACATCATGAAGCTGGCGCAAGTCCTCACCCGCGACTACAAGAACTGGAAGCCCGCGGTCGACTGGGTCGCCAAGAACATGTGCGCCGCGCGGCAGGTGGACTTCAGCGGCACCGAGCTCAACATGATGACCCAGGGCGAGGTCAACGTCGGCCTGATCGATTCGCCGGACTGGGCGCTCATGAAGGCGAAGGGTCTGCCGGTGGCGTGGGTCCTGCCGAAGGAAGGCTACTGCGGCATGTTCGAGCAGGACATGAACGTCACCGCCGGCAGCAAGGCCAAGGACCTCGGCTACGCCTTCATCAACTACTGGCTCAGCCCGCCGATCCAGCAGAAATGGGCGGAGAAGTTCTACTGGACGCCGGCCAACCCCCACGTCAAGATCTCGGCGAGCGTCGCGCCGCTGATCCCGGTGACTCAGGACCAGCTCGGCAAGATCCCGCGGTGGGACTACGTGTGGCTGAACACGTCCGGCGCCCGCGATCAGATGACGGACGCCTGGAACCGGCAGGTGAAAAGCTGCTGAGCCGCGCGCGCACCGGCCGGCCGAACGCGAAATCACGGGGGCCGCGTCGCATGCCGACGCGGCCCTTCGTCGGCACCGGCGTTGGCTGAGATCCGCCTCCGCGGCCTGACGAAGCGCTTCGGCGACGTCGTCGCGGTCGACGGCCTGACCCTCGACGCGGCGTCGGGCGAGCTCGTCGCGCTGCTCGGACCGTCCGGCTGCGGCAAGACGACGACCCTGCGGATGGTCGCCGGCTTCGAAACCCCGACCGCGGGGCAGATTCTGCTCGACGACCGGGATGTCACCGGCGTCGCGCCGGAGCGCCGGAACTGCGGCATGGTGTTCCAACACTACGCGCTCTTCCCGCACCTCACCGTCGCGCAGAACGTCGCGTTCGGCCTCGAGATGCGGCAGGTGCCGCGGGCGGAGATCGCGCGGCGCGCGGCCGAGATCCTCGACCGCGTCGGGCTCGGCGGCCTCGGGGGCCGCTTCCCCCGCCAGCTCTCCGGCGGGCAACAGCAGCGCACCGCCCTCGCCCGGGCCCTCGTGATCAATCCAAGCGTCCTGCTGCTCGACGAACCGCTCGCCAACCTGGACGCGAAGCTGCGCGAAGAGATGCGCTTCTATATCCGGTCGCTCCAGCGCGAGTTCGGGATCACGACGCTGTACGTCACCCACGATCAGGCCGAGGCGCTCGTGCTCGCCGACCGCGTTGCGGTGATGATGGACGGCGTGCTGCGGCAGTTCGACGCGCCGGAGGAGATCTATCACCGGCCGAAATCCGCGGCCGTCGCCGCGTTCATCGGCCTCACCAATCTGCTGCCCGGCCGGGTCGCGGCTCGCACCGGAGATACGGTGGACGTCGAGACGCCGGCCGGCCGGATCCGGGGGCGCGGGCTGCCGGAACTCGCGCCCGGGGCCCGCGCGGCGCTGAGCGTGCGGCCGGAGCATATCGAGCTCGAACAGGCGGTGGCGGCACCGGCCGGCCTCCAACCGGACGGGCCGAACCGGTTGCGGGGGCGCGTGGCCGAACGGACGTTTCTCGGAGCCATCACCGACTTCCGGATCGACCTCGGCGGAGGTGTGACCCTCCGCGTGCAGGGACGGGCCGCCTCGAGGCTTCGGCCCGGGGATCGCGTCGCGGTCTCGTTTGCCGAGGCCGACGCCTGGGCCGTTCCCGCCGGCGACACGCCCCTGCCGGCCCAGGCGGCCGCGTCTCCGTGAGCACCCCCTCCCGGCACCTGCTGGTGGCGCCGGTCGCGCTGCTGCTCCTCGGGTTCTTCGTGCTCCCCTACCTGAATCTTGTGGTGATCAGCACGATGACGCCGAGCCCGACGGCCGCGTACTTGAGGGTGTTCACGCTCGCCAACTACGGCCGCATCGCGGGCGACGCGTTCACGTGGGGGGTGATCCTCCACACGCTGCAGATCGGCGTCCTGACGACCCTCGTTGCGCTCGCGGTTTCATACCCGCTCGCCTACCATCTCGCCCGCGCCGGCCGCGCCTACAAGAGCCTCCTCATGGCGCTCGTCATTTCCCCGCTGCTCGTCGGGGTGCTGATCCGCACGTACGGCTGGATGATCCTGCTCCAGGACACCGGCCTCATCAACCAGGCGCTGCAGGCGCTCGGGCTGCACGCGCTGCCGCTGATGTACAACGACCTCGGCGTCGAGATCGGCCTGGTCCACGTCTTCATCCCGTTCATGGTCCTCGCGATCGCCGGGCCGATCCGCGCGGTCGACCCGGAAGTCGAGCTCGCGGCGCGCTCGCTCGGGGCGGGCTTCTGGCGCACCTTCTGGCGGGTCACGTTCCCGCTGAGCATGCCGGGCGTGATCGCGGGCACGATCCTCGTCTTCGTGCTGACGATCAGCTCCTACGTCATCCCGTCGCTGCTCGGCGGCTTCAAGGTCCTGACGGTGCCGATCCTCGTGATCCGCACGATCACGGAGCTGTTCAACTGGCCGGGCGGCAGCGCGTTCGCGATCCTGTTTTTCGCGATCACGATCGCGGTGCTGTGGGCCTATCTCCGCGTGCTCGGCCGCGCGGCCCACCCGGCGGCCTGACCGTGGTCAAGACCGGCGAACGGCGCTGGCTCGCTCTCGCGGCGATCCTGCTCTACGTCTTTCTGCTCGCCCCGGTGGTGATCGTCGTGATCGCCGCGCTCAACGCGGGCACGTATCTGCGCTTTCCGCCGGAAGGGATTTCGCTGCGCTGGTTCCAGGCGTTCGCCCACAGCCGCACGATGGTACGGTCGTTCAAGTTCAGCGTCGAGCTGGCCGCGATCGTCACGGCGATCGCGACAGTGATCGGCACCACCGCGAGCCTGTGGCTGGTGCGCTTCTCCGGCCGGTTCCGGACGGCGATGCGCCTCTTGATGATCGCGCCGATCGCGGTGCCGGGCATCCTCACCGGAATCGCGCTGCTGATCTACTTCTACGCGGTCGGATGGGGAAAGTCGGGCGGGCTGTGGCAGCTCGTCGCCGGCCACACGCTCATCTGCATCCCGTACGTCGTGCTGATCGTGAGCGCCGTCCTCGTCCGGTTCGACCGCAGCCTCGAAGAGGCGGCGCGCAATCTCGGCGCGGGACCGTTCGTGACGTTCCGCCGGATCACGCTCCCGCTGATCAAGGGGGCGGTCATCTCGGGCGCGATCTTTGCGTTCGTGACGAGCTACGACGAGTTCAACATCTCGCTGTTGCTGCACGGCGTCGGCACGGTGCCGCTGCCGATCGAGCTGTTCGACTATCTCCGGTTTTCATTCGATCCGACGCTCGCCGTCGCCGGCACGATCAGCATCGCGATGGCGGTGCTGGTCGTGCTGATCACGGAGCGGCTCGTCGGCCTGGAGGCGCTGTACCTCGGGTGAGCCGGGCCCGGCATAAAGCGGTGAACGAACGTCGAGGACCGGAAGGACGGCTACCCGCGGCCGGAGGGGAGACGTAGAACCGGAAGACGCTCCTCGAGGGCGGCGCGGCGAGGCTCGAGCCACGGCGGCAGCCGCAGCGTGGTGCCGAGCGTGCCCGGCGTTTCGTCGATCGCGAACCCCGGCGGGTCGGTCGCGATCTCGAACAGCACCCCGCCCGGCTCGTGGTAGTAGATCGAATGGAAATACTGCCGGTCGCGGACCGGCGTCACGTTGACGCGCGCCTCCAGGAGGCGTCGCCGCCACGCCGCCTGGGCGTCGTCGGACGCAACCCGCCACGCGACGTGGTGCACCGTGCCGACCGCCACCACCGCGGGCGAGGCGTCCGGGGCGCCGACGATGTCCACGTAGGCCGCCGCTCCGCCGTTTCCAAAAACATACCGCCGGCGATGGCCCACGATCTGCGCGCACTGCAGGCCCATGACTTCGGTCAGCATGCGTTCGGTGCCGGTGTGCTCGTGCTCGAGCAACGAAACGCTGTGAAATCCGCGGATCGCCTGCGCGGCCGGGACCGCGGCACCCGGCCACGGGCGGCCGAGTCCCGCGCGCGGATCCGCCACCAGTTCCAGCGGCAGCCCGTCCGGATCCGGCAGTTCGAGGATCGATTCGCCGAACGGAGACTCCTTGGCCTCGAAGGCGACATCGCGGCCGCGGAGCCGCTCCTCCCAATAGGCGAGCGATCCGGGCGGGACGGAGAACGACACCGCGGTCACCTGCCCGGCGCCGTGGCGGCCTCGCGGTGCGCCCGGCCACGGGAAGAACGTGAGGATCGTGCCCGGGTGGCCGGCTTCGTCGCCGAAGTACAGATGATAGGTGCCGGGGTCGTCGAAATTCACGGTCCGCTTGATGAGACGCAGCCCGAGCAGCCCCGCGTAGAAGTCCACGTTCTGCTGCGGGTCGCCCGCGATCGCGGTGACGTGATGGATGCCGCCGAGCCCGCCGCCCGAATTCATGTTCGCGTCCCTCCCGTGCCCCGTGTCCCCGGCGTGCCGCGCGGCCGGGGCAAGAAATAGTACGACCGGGCGGTCGAAGGAATTCCGCGTCGCGCCGCCCTCGTTCGGCGTATCATGGATGGTACCGTATGAACACCGATCCACCCCGAACGCGCTTTGGCGCCGCCGCGGCGGCGGTGGCGCGCCGCGACAAGGTGATGGGCGCGCTCATGAAGCGGACCGGCCCGTTCCGCCTGCCGAGGCCCGGCACCGACCACTTCGGGGCGCTCGCGGAGAGCATCTTCCACCAACAACTGGCCGGCGCGGCCGCGCGCGCGATCCACAGCCGGTTCGTCGCCCTGTTCGACGGCGGCCCCTCCCCGGCGGCGGTCCTGGCGCTCACGCCGAGGAAGCTTCGATCGGTCGGGCTCTCGCGCGGCAAGGTGTTATCCATTCGAGACCTCGCAAGGAAGGCCGCCGACGGGACCGTCCCGCTGCGCCGCATCGGCCGGCTCCCCGACGAGGAAGTCATCACGCGCCTATCGGTCGTGCGGGGCATCGGGCGGTGGACCGCGGAGATGTTTCTGATCTTCCAGCTGCGCCGGCTCGACGTGTGGCCGGTCGACGATTACGGCGTGCGCCAGGGCTATTCGATCGCCTACGGCCTGCGCGGGCTCCTCACGCCGAAGCAGCTGTACGAGCGGGGCGAGCGGTTCCGGCCCTACCGGACCGTCGCGGCGTGGTACTGCTGGCAGGCCGTTCGCGAGAAGCGGAAGGCGGCGCCGTGACGCCCGGCCCGGGCGACCGGCTGACGGAGGCGACGTGATGCGAACGCACATCGCGGTCTGGCTCGATCACACCGAGGCCCGTGTCTTCCACGTACGGCCGGAGACGCCCGGCCATCCGCAACCGGAGCCCGTCGACGAGACGACGATCCTCTCTCCGCGACACGTCATTCACCGGCATTCCAAGGGTCAGGGCGAGGCCCGCGAGCACCCGCAGGACGCGACCCACTTCTTTCAGCAGATCGCGCGTTCCGTCGCGGACGCCGACAGCCTCTTGATCGCGGGGCCGGCGTCGGCCAAGACGGAGTTTGTGCAGTATCTCGAAACCCGCGACAAGCCCCTGCGCGCAAAGGTGGCCGGCGTCGAGACGGTCGACCATCTAACCGACCGAGAGATGGTCGCCTACGCGAGGAGGTACTTCAAAGCCAGCGACAGGATGTAGGATCCGACGGCGCTTCCCGCTAGCCGACCACCCCGGCCGCCCTCAGCGCGGCGATCTCCGCGGCGGTATAGCCGAGCCCGCCGAGCACCTCGTCCGTGTGTTCGCCGACCGCCGGCGGGGGCAGCTGCGCGGCGGCGCGCCGGCCGTCGATCTTCACCGGGAAGTCGACCATCCGGAGGTTCGGGATCTTCGAGTGCGCCACCGGGGCGAGCAGTTCGAGCGCCGCAACCTGTGGATCGGCGGCAACGTCGGCGAGATTGCGCACGCGGCTGCACGGTACGCCCTGGGCGAGCAGCACGTCTTCCCAGTGCGCCGCGCCTTCGGTCCGAAAGCGCGCTTCCAGAATCTCGTGCAGCGCGTCGCGGTGCGCCACGCGGTCCGCGTTCGTCCGGAAGCGCGGGTCCGCCGGCAGTTCCGGCAGGTTGAGCACGTCGCACAACTTCAGCCAGATCCGGTTGTTGCCGGCCGCGAGCTGCAGATAACTGTCTTTGGTCGCGAAGCTCTCGTACGGCGCGATCATCGTCGCGGTGGTGCCGACCGGCTTCGGCACTTTCCCGGTAGCGAGGTATCCGAGCAGATAGTAGCCGATCCACGTGACGCCCGTGTCGAGCAAACTCGTCTCCACGTGCGCCCCGCGGCCGGTATGCTCGCGCGACAGCAGCGAACAGACGACGCCGAGCGCCGCCCACATGCCGGTCCCGTTGTCGACGATCGACGGGCCCGTGCGGACCGGCCGCCCGCCGGGCTCCCCCGTGATGCTCATGATGCCGGAGTACGCCTGGACCACCGGGTCGTAGCCCGGGCGGTCCCGGTGCGGCCCCACGGTGCCGAAGCCGGTGATCGTGCAGTAGACGATGCGCGGGTTCTCGGCGCTGACGCGCGCGTAGTCGAGCCCGCGCCGTTCGAGGCTGCCGCGGCGGAAGCTCTCGAGCAGCACGTCGCTCCGCCGGGCCATCCGCAAGATCACGTCGCGCCCCTCGTCGCGGTCGAGATCGACGGCCACGCTCTTCTTGTTCCGGTTGAAGGCGAGAAACGTGGTGGCGATGCCGTTCCAGGCCGGCGGGCGCCACTCGCGGGTGTCGTCGCCCGCCCCGGGCCGCTCGATCTTGATCACCTCGGCCCCGAGGTCGCCGAGGATCATCGCGCAGTACGGCCCGGCGATATTGCGGGTCAGGTCGAGGACGCGGATACCCCGCAGCACGCCGCCGGGCAGGGGGGCGTGGGGGCCCGTCACGTGGCCGTCTTGGGGCGGGGCCGCTCGCGCCGAGGCGACTTCCCGCGCTTGTAGATCAGGATCGTGCGTTCAAACTCGATCACCACCGTCCCGTCCTGCTTGTAGCCGCGCGTCTTGAATTTCAGGATGCCGACGTTCGGCCGCGAGCGCGACTCGCGCTTCTCGAGCACCTCGGTCTCCGCGTACAGCGTGTCGCCGACGAACACCGGCGCGGGCAACGTCACCTTGTCCCAACCGAGGTTTGCGAAGGCGTTCTCGCTGAGGTCGATGACGGACTGGCCGGTCACGAGCGCCAGCGTGAAGGCGCTGTTGACGAGCGGCTTCCCGAACTCGGTCTTCGACGCGTAGTGGTAGTCGAAGTGCACCGGGTTCGTGTTCATCGTCAGGTTGGTGAACCATACGTTGTCGGTGTCCGTGATCGTGCGCCCGTACGGGTGTTCGAAGATCTGGCCCGGCTCGAAGTCTTCGAAGAAACGCCCTTCGCCGGTGGTGCGGGTCATCAGAGCCCCCGTGGTGTATCGCGCTCAGTACGACTTCGGCAGCCCGAGCACGTGCTGCCCGAGATAGGCGAGCACAAGGTTGTTCGCGACGGGCGCCGTGGTGTAGAGGCGGGTCTCCCGGAACTTCCGCTCGATGTCGTAGTCGGCGGCGAACCCGAACCCCCCGTGCGTGTCCAGGCACGCGTTCGCCGCCTCCCACGCCGCGTTCGCGGCGAGCAGTTTCGCCGTGTTCGCCTCGGCCCCGCACCGCCGCCCGTGGTCGAACAGCCACGCCGCCTGGAACCGCACCAGGCTCGCCGCCTCGATGTGGGCATGCGCGAGCGCGAGCGGAAACTGCACACCTTGGTTGGCGCCGAGCGGCCGGCCGAATACGACGCGCTCCTTCGCGTACTTCGCCGCGCGGTCGACGAACCACCGGCCGTCGCCGATCGACTCCGCGGCGATCAGGATGCGTTCGGCGTTCCAGCCGTCGATGATGTAGCGGAAACCGAGCCCCTCTTCGCCGATCAGGTTCTCCGCCGGCACCTCGAGGTCGTTGATGAAGAGCTCGGTCGAATGATGGTTGATCATGAGGCGGATCGGCTTGACCTGGACCGTCCCCCGCTCGACCGCCTCCTTGAGATCGACGACGAAGACGGACAGTCCCCGGGTCTTATCGGTCAGCTCCTCGTAGGGCGTCGTTCGCGCGAGCAGCAGCATGAGATCCGAATGCTCGGTGCGCGAGATGAACACTTTCTGCCCGTTCACGACGTAGCGGTCGCCGCGGCGCACCGCCGTCGTCTGAATCTTCGTCGTCTCGGAACCAGCCGCGGGCTCCGTCACCCCAAACGCCTGCAGGCGCAGTTCCCCCGACGCGATCCGCGGCAGCCAGCGTTGCTTCTGGGCTTCGCCGCCGTGCCGCAGGAGCGTCCCCATGATGTACATCTGCGCGTGGCAGGCGCCGGAGTTGCCGCCGGACCGGTTGACCTCTTCCAGGACGAGGGACGCTTCGGTAATGCCGAGGCCGGTGCCGCCGTAGGCTTCCGGGATCAGCGCCGCCAGCCAGCCGCCCTGCGTCAACGCCTTGACGAAGGCGTCGGGATAGCCGCCGGTACGGTCCAGCTCGCGCCAGTAGGCGTCAGGATACTGCCGGCAGAGCGCGCGAACCGCGTCGACGATCTGCCGCTGGTCGACGGTGAGTTCGAAGTGCATACCGGCCACTACGGAGGAAGCGCGGCATTGTCCTGTAAGATGTGACTCCATGCCGCGGTCGCCGGACGTCGTCGTGATCGGCGGAGGCATGATCGGCTGCTCCGTCGCGGAGACCCTCGCGCGCCGCGGGGCGGCCGTCACGGTGCTCGAGCGCGGCCGCATCGGCGAGGGAGCGCCGCGGGCCGCGGCGGGGATGGTGTGGCCGTCGCTGCGGACGGCGACCCGCGACGCGTGGTTCGATCTCTGCCTCGCGGCCTCGACCGCCTACGCCGGCGTGGCGGTGCGGCTCCGCGCAGAAACGGGCACGGACGTGGAGTTCAGTGTGGGCGGAGCGCTGCGGGTCGCCGACGGACCGGCGGAGCGCGATGAGTTGCGCGCCAAGAGCGAGTGGATGCGCGCCGCCGGCGTCGACGCCGCGTGGCTCGAGATCGGCGAAGCGCGCCGGCTGGAACCCGGCCTGGCGCCGGACCTCGCCGGGGCGCTGTGGCTTCCGTCCGCGGGACAGGTGCGCGGCGATCTGATGGCCGCGGCGTTGGGGCGCGCGGCCGCCCTTCGCGGCGCCGACGTCCGGGAGAACACCGCCGTCCTCGGCTTCGAGCGTCGCGGGGACGAGGTCACAGGCGTGCGCACCCCCGAAGGCACGCTCGCGGCCGGATACGTCGTGCTCGCGGCCGGCGCGT
Source organism: bacterium (assembly GCA_035691305.1). Lineage (NCBI taxonomy): Bacteria > bacterium. The sequence goes on along the minus strand of DASSJF010000035.1, from coordinate 38,181 downwards.
GGTCGGGGCCGCTCTCGAGCGCGCTGCCGCGCCCGGTGCTGGTGCGCCCGGTCAAAGGACAGTCGCTCCTCGCGGCGGCGCCGGCCGGGTTCGTGCGCCACGTGGTCTACGGCACCGCCGCCTCGCTCGTGCCGCGCCGCGGCGGGCAGGTCTACATCGGCGCCACGCTGGAGGACGCGGGGTTCGACACGCGGCCGACGCTCGGCGAGATCGCCGGGCGCATCAGGGGCGCGGACCGCCTCGTGCCCGGCGCCGCGTCCCTCGCGCTGCTCGAAACCCGCGCCGGCCTGCGGCCCGCCTCGCCGGCGTTCGTGCCGATCGTCGGGCCTGTTCCGGAGTCCCGCGGCCTCATCGCCGCGACCGCCCACTACCGAAACGGTATTCTGCTCGGGCCGCTCACCGGCGAGGCGGTGGCCGAAATCATTCTCCGCGGCGGATTCGATGAGGGCCTAGCCGCGCTCGGTCTGCTCGACCGGGCCGGCGCGCTGACACCGGGGACCGCGGCGATCTAAGGGGGACTTCGTCCGGGACGACGCGGGAACCGACGTCGAGGTGTCGGCGGCTGAGGCGCCTAGATCACCCCGGCCGCGCCGAGGAGCCCGGCCGCCGCAAACGCCCAGAGCGGATTGATGTTCGTCGCGTACGCGAGCCACACGGTCGCGGCGGTCACCGCGAACGCCGCGGCGCTGCGGTCCGCCGCGCGGATCAGGATGTAGGCGCTCGCCAGGATCAACCCGACCATCACCGGCGTCAGGCCGGATTGGATCGCGAGCTGCCAGGCGGAGCCGCGGATCCGGCCCCACACGCGCGCCACCAGATACGCGAGCACCGCCGGCGGCAGGCAGATCGCCGCGGTCGAGACGGCGGCCCCGGCCGCGCCGGCCGCCTGGAACCCGATCAGCGTTGCGATAAACGAGTTGGGTCCCGGCTCCGCCTGGCTGAGCGCGTAGAGATCCGCGAACTGCCGGTCGGTGATCCAGCGCGCGACGTCGACCGCCTCGCGGTGGACTTCCGGCAGCACGGAGTTGATGCCGCCGAACCCGAGCAGCGAGACGCCGGCGAACACGCGGGCGAGCGCGGCGAGCGTCCCGGCCGCCGTCATGCCATCCGCCGCCACGCGAGAATGATGCTGACCGGCGCGAGCGCGAACAGCGTCCAGACGACCGGCCAGCGCAGCAGGCCGGCGGCGGCAAACGCCGCGGCGATGATCGGCAGCGAGATCCCCGGACGCCGGGAGACCACGGGCCGCGCGACGTGGCCGGCCAGCGCGAGCGCCAGCCCGGCCGCCGACGCCGCGACGCCGGAAAAGATCCCGTGCACGAGCGCGAGGCCTCCGAACCGCGCGTAGAGCGCCGCGATCGCGGTGACGATGAGCATCGGAAGGACGAGCAGGCCGGCGAGCGCCGCCGCGGCGCCCGCGATGCCGCGGTAGCCCTCGCCGAGCACCGTCGCGAGATTGACGATGTTTGGGCCGGGGAGAAATTGGCACAGCGCGAGCAGGTCGGCGAACTCCTCGGGGCTGAGCCAGCGCCGCCGCCGGACGAGCATCCGCTGCGCCCAGTACAGCGCGCCGCCGAAGGCGGTGCAGCCCACGAGCAGGAACGCCCAGAAGATCTCGGCGAGCGACGGCCGGACGTGCGCCAGCGTTACGCCTCGGCGGCCAAGCCGAGCCGGTCTTCGATCGCCGCCGCGATGAGCGCGGAGTCCTGCGCGCCCGAGATCTCGTGCACGCCGTCGATGGAGAAATGCGGCACGCCCTGGATGCCGGACCGGTAGGCGCGGTCTTCCTCCGTGCGGACCTCGGCTTCGCCGTCGCGGCCGGCGAGCAGCGCCGCCGCCCGCGCGCGCGGGACACCGGACGCCGCGGCCAGATCGGCGAGCACGCCGTGATCGCCCACGTCGAGGCCCTCGAGGAAGTACGCGCGGAACAGGGCCTCGGCGAGCGCATCCTGCCGGCCGAGAGACTCCGCGAGCCACAGGAGCCGGTGGGCGTCGAACGTGTTGGGCGTGCGCCGGATCTTGTCGAACGCGAAGTGGATGCCGGCGCTGTCCCCCACGGCGGCGAGCCGCGCGTCCATGAGCTGGATCCGCTCCGCGCTGCCGAACTTCGCCCGGCGGTAGGCGGCGCGGTCGATTCCCTCGCGCGGCAGCCCGGGATTGAGCTCGAACGGCTTGAAGGTCACCCGGACGCCGAGGTCGCGGCCGGGACGCGCGGCGCGCAGCGCCCCGAGCGCCTGCTCGAGGCGCCGCTTGCCGACGAAACACCACGGGCATACCACGTCGGAGACGACGTCGACGCGCACCATCACGCCGCCGCCAGGTGGTGCGCGAAGAAGGCCAGCGTACGGGCCCACGCGTCGCGGGAGGCGCCGAGCCGGAACGAGCGGCGCGTGTCGTTGAAAAACGCGTGCGGCGCGCCCAGGTAGACGTGGTGCTCGAACGGTTTGCCGGCCGCCCTCATGACCTCCGCAAACGCCGGGACGCCCTCCGTGATCCTCGGGTCGTCGCCGCCGTAGAAGCCGATGACCGGGCAGCGGATGTTCCCAATCTGCTCGGCGGGCGGCGCGGCGCCGTAGTAGATCGCCGCGGCGGCCAGATGCGGCTCCGCGCAGGCGAGGCGGCCCGAGAGCGCGCCGCCCATGCAGTAGCCTGTCGCTCCGACTTTCATGCCGCGCGCGCGCGGGTGCGCCTGCACGTGGCGGACCGCCGCGCGCAGGTGGCCGACGTAGCGGTCCATGGGCCGGTTCGGGTTGAACAGCAGGCCCATCGTCGCCCGGAGCGGCCCGCCCTGCTTCTCCGGCAGCCCGGCGACGGCGGCGTCGCGCTCGGCGGGATTCTGCCAGACCGACGGCGGCACCGTGTCCAGAAACGCCTTCACCGCCTGGATGCGCTCTTGGGAGAGCGCCTCCGGGATGGTGCCGCTCTGCGAGTACAGCTCCGGCGCGCACGCGAGGTAGCCCGCGGTCGCGAAGCGGCGGACGAGATCTTCGATATGGTCCTCGACGCCCCAGATCTCCATGATCACGATGATGGCGGGAAGGAACTCGCTCCCGTGATCGGGCCACGCCTGATACGCGCGCACACCGCTGCCGCCGGAATCGAAGGTGATCCATTCGTCGCGCAGTTTCACGCGGACACCTCTGCCGGCCGATCGGCGCCGGTCGCCTTATGATTGGAGCAGGGTTGAGCGAGGGCTATCGGAGAGTCGGTTCGACCCGGCCCCAGTGATTCCCCCAGGCGCCGGACTCGATAAGAAGGCGAGGCGGCACCGCCTCGCCTTCTTCGATTGGCGGCGTTTCTGTGTCGCCGCTTACCGCCGCCAGTGGCCTTCCACCCAGATCCATCCGCCCGGACGGCGATCCCAATGGCCCGGCACCCACACCGCGTACCCGACCGGGGGCCGGCCCCAGTACCCGGGGACCCACACCCAACGGCCGCGCCACACATAGTGCCCGCCGATCCAGATGTAGCCCGGTCGCGGCGCGATGCCGATGACCTCAACCGGCGCAACGGGCGGCGCGATGGGTGCGAACACAAAATTGACCTCCACCTCGGCGCGCCCCGGAGCCGGAGTGCTCATGACGAGCCCCCCGCTTCCGATCGCGACGAGAAGGGCGAAGGCTGCGATCCGTCTCACCATGTCGATCAAACCTCCCGCGGCGCCGACGTTTCCTGCGACCAAGACATCAAAGCGCCGGGACCCGGGCGAAGGTTCCCGGGTCCCGGACGGCGCCGCGTTCCTGGCGGCGGGGTTACGCCGAAGCCAGCACCGCGTCCACCGCGGCTTCGAGTTTGGCGCGCGCCTCTTCGAGATGACGCTGGGCCGCGGCGACCTCGGCGTCGTCACGCGCGAGCCGGGCGCGCGATTCCTCGATCTGGCCGCGGGCTTCCTCCGGCGCCGGACCGCCGTAGAGCGTCCGGCTCTTGACGAAGTGCTCCGGGTCGAGCGCGCGGCGGAGACTCTCCTTGCTCAGGTGCACGGGCTCGCCCATGTACTCGACCGCGGCCTCGTCAAGCAGCGCCGGCGTGACGCCGTCCGGCCCGAAGCCGCGCTCGTATCCGTACCGGACGAGGATGCCGACGATCTGGTGCGCGGTGCGCCAGGGCAGGTTCTTGTCGCGGACCAGCGCCCCGGCGATGTCCGTGGCCTGCGCCCAGAACTCGCCGGCCCGGCGGCGCATCAGCTTTGTATTCCACCGCACCTCCGGCATCAGCTGCCGCCACCATTTGAGGTCCCGCACCGTGTCGTCGAACAGCCGCCACAGCAGCTCGCCCGCATACTGCCGCTCGAGCGCCGGCACCCCCGTGGGCCCCTTGTCGACGTGGAAGCCGACGACGAGCGCGCCGAGGCTCAGCGAGGCCATGCCCTTCACGTACTGCGGCCCGTACGGGTTCTTCTTCTGCATCATGATGCTGCTGGTGCCGCAGAACCGGTCGGGGATGTCGACCATGCCGAACTCCGATGTGCTCCACAGCACGAGGTCGTCGGCCCAGCGGCCGATGCTGTTGTTGAGGACGGCGAGAACGCAGAACGCTTCCAGCGAGACGTCGCCGGTCTGGATCGCGTCGAACGTGTTGCGGATCGGCTCGTCGAAGCCGAGCAGTTCGGACGTCCGGTGGCGGTTTAGCGGAAAGTCGGATCCCGTCATGATCGCCGCCCCGGCCGGGCTCCGGTTCGTCCGCCGGTAAAGCGCGAGGCCGCGCTCGAAGTCCCGTCCCAGCACCTCGGCCGAAGCGATCAGGTAGTGGGCCAGCGTGATCGGCTGGCCGTGCTGCCCGAACGTGTACCCCGGCATGATCGTCTCGACGTGCCCCGCCGCCATCCCGAGGAACGTCTCGCGCAGCCGGTTGATCTCCCCGAGCACCTCGAGCACGCGGTCGCGCTGGGGAATGCGCCGGGAGATCGCGCCGAGGTCGCCGGAACTCCGCCCGAGGTGGATGCGCCCGCCGACCTCCTCGCCGAGCCGGCGGATCAGCATCTGCTCGCCGGAGTGGTTGCCGCCGCCGACGCGGAGGCGGACCTTCTCCGTTCCTTCCTGCTCGGACTCGCGGAGGACGGAGAGCATCGCCGCGGCGTCGGCCTTCGGAATCAGGCCCTCCTCGACGAGCATCACGAGATGAGCCTTGTCGAAGGCGTGCACCGAGTATAGGGTCTTGAGCACGCGGTCGCTGCGGTGCTCCTCGACGTCGGGTAGAACGTCTTCGTCGAGACGGATGCCCGCGGTGCGAAAGCCGCGGTATTCGGACGAACGCTGCTTGCGCATGCCTTACCCCCTTGACCGTGTCTGCGCCGGCGTGACGGCCTCCAACAGCGGGGCCAGCGCGGGCTGCGCCTCGAGTCCGGCGACGATGTCGCGGACGCGCTCGGCGCCGGACGCGCCCAGCACCGGTGTCGCGAGCGTGACGAACTTTGCCTCGACGTCGGCGGCGCTCAGCGGGTTGCGCGCGTGGCCGCGCGGGAATTCCTGGGCGCCCGCGAGGCGCCGTCCGTCCGTCGTCTCGATCTCCACCGCCTTCGGCGTCTCTTCGGTGAAGGCCGGATCCTCGACCACGTCGACGCGGGACGCCAGCGCGCGCACCGCCGGATCGCTCAGCAGGGGCTCGCCGTACTCCTCTCGTCCGGCGCGTCCGGTGCGCAGCGCCACGGCGAAGCTGTAGGGCAGGCTCATTTGCGCGTCGAGGGTCGTGCCGACGTCGTGCTTGCCGAGCTGGCGCACGGCGTAGGCGGTGCCGCGCACCGTGACCTTGGCCACTTGGCCGGCGGACAGCCCGTGCCGCGCCAGGAGGTCCTGCAGGGCGCCGAGCGGCGCGTGGATCGCCGCGCAGCACGCGAACGGCTTGATGCCCGAGCGCATGATGAGAAAGTCCCGGCCGAGGTCCGCGGTGACGGCCCCGGGGTCCGGCGTCCCCGCGCCGTAGGTGGACAGGAATCCCCCCCACGGCGCCTCGAGAATCTCCGACGGCCCGGTGAACCGCTGCTCCGCCAGATACGCCGCGAGCACGCCGTTTTCGGCCGCCTTGCCGGGATGCAGCCGCTTCGTCATCGCGCCGTCGCGGATGAAGGCCCACACGCCGCCGGTGAACGAGCCCGCGATGCCCATCGCCTGGGCCGTCGCGGCGCCGTCCAGCCCCAGCGCCTTGGCCGCGGCGGCCGCGGCGCCGAAACTGCCCACCGTGCCGGTCGAGTGCCAGCCCCGCGCGTTGTGGGGCTTGTACGTTCCCGCGGCGTTCATCACCCGCGCGGCGACGTCGTAGCCGGCGACGACCGCGGCGAGCAGCGCCCTCCCGGAAATCCGCCGGTGCTCGCCGGCCGCGACCGCGGCCGGCACGACGACCGCGCCGGAGTGGCCGCAGCCGCCGTAGTCGTCCAGTTCCCGCGCGTGCGCGCGCGTGCCGTTCGCGAGCGCCGCGCCCGTGACGCCGCTGCGCGCCCGGGTGCCCCACACGGTGCACAGGTCCCCCGGCGCGCAGATCGCGAGGGCCGCGAGCGCGCGGTCGCCTTCCTCGGTGCCCGCCCCCGCGAGCGCGGCGCCGAGCGTGTCCAGCACCGCCGACTTGGCGCGGCCGGCCACGTCGGCCGGCAGATCCTCGTACCGCAGACCGGCGACGAACGCCCCGAGGCGCCCGGTCAGCGTCACGCGCTCACGGACCTGCATCGTCATCGCCTCCCCTCGCGGTCACCGCTGCGCCGCGCGCGGATTCAGCGCGTCGTTCAATCCGTCGCCGACGAGGTTGACGCTCAACACGCTCACAAGAATGGCGAGGCCGGGAAAGGTGGAGAGCCACCAGGCTTCGCCCAAGAACGCCTGCGCCGTGTTGATCATCGTGCCCCAGCTCACGTGATTGGGGTCGCCCAGGCCGAAGAAGCTGAGCCCCGCCTCGAGCAGGATCGCCTGCGCGACGTCGAGCGATCCCGCGACGACCGCCGGGGCGATCGCGTTCGGCAGGATCTCGCGCACGATGATCAGGAACGGGGACGCCCCCACCGCGCGGGCGGCCTCGACGAACTCATACGTGCGCAGCCGAAGAAACTCCCCCCGCACGAGGCGCGCCACCGCCGGCCAGCCGAGAACGGCGATGACGACGATGATCTTGGCGAGCCCGGGCCCCGACAGCGCGATGATGACGAGCGCGAGAAAGAAGCGCGGCACGATCTGGAAGAACTCGGCCGTCCGCATCAGCGCCGCGTCGGTCCCGCCGCCGAAGAACCCCGCGACCGCGCCCACCGCCACGCCGATCAGCGTCGACGACGCGGCCGCGAGCACGCCGACGGCGAGGGAGATGCGGGCACCGTGCAGGATCTCGCTCAGCACGTCGCGCCCGAGGTTGTCGGTGCCGAGCCAGAACCGCGCGCCCGGGGAGACGAACGGCGCCCCCGCCAGCGACCGCGGGTCGTGCGGCGCGATCCACGGCGCGAGCACGGCGGCCGCCGCCACCAGCGCCAGCGCGGCCCCGCCCGCGACCGCGCCCCGATGCCGCGCAAACCGGCGCCAGCGCCGGGCGCCGCCTGACACCGCGGCGCCGCGCCGGGCCGGTGCGCTAGGTGTAGCGGATTCTGGGATCGAGGTAGCCATACACGATGTCGGTGACGAGGTTCGCCGCGACCGCGACGGCCGCGGCGAGGGAGAAGATGCCGAGCAAGACCGGATAGTCGCGCGTCGAGAGGGACGTAAAGAGCAGCAGCCCCACCCCCGGCCAGGCGAACACGGTCTCGACGAGGGCGGAGCCCGTGAGCAGGAACCCGAGATCGAACCCCATGATCGTCACCACGGGCAGCACCGCGTTGCGGACGGCGTGCCGCGTCACGACGCGCGACGCCGGCAACCCTTTCGCCCGGGCCGTCGTCACGTAGTCCCGGTGCAGCGCGTCGATCAGGCTCGTGCGCATCAACCGCGCGTTGACGGCCAGGTACCGGGGACACAGCGCGATCGCGGGCAGGATCAGGTGCCGGCCGACGTCGGCCAGGTGCGCGCCGCCGGTGAGCTGCCGCCGCACCACCTGCATCCCCTCCGCCGGCAGCCAGCCGAGCCAGAGCGCGAACGCCAGCACGAGCAGCTGGCCGAGCCAGAAGACCGGGATCGAGTAACCGGCGAGGGCCGACGTCATGACGAGGTGGTCCAACACGGAATTGCGCCGCAGCGCGGCCGCGATGCCGAGGAGCGGCCCGAGGACCGCCGCCGCGGCCCACGCGGTCAGCACGAGCAGCGCCGTGGCCGGCGCGCGCTCGAGGATCACGCGGAGGACCGGCCGGCGCTGCGCGAACGAATAGCCGAAATCGCCGGCACCCGCGTGCTCGAGATACCGCACGAGCTGGACCCCGAGCGGCCGGTCGAGCCCGAACTCGTGGCGCACCGCCTGGACGTAGGCCGCCGGCGCCGGGAAGTCGCCGACCAGCGCCTGGACGGGATCGCCCGGGGCGAGATGGATCAGCAGAAAGTTGACGACGATGACCCCAAGGAGAAGCGGGACCGTCTGGACGGCCCGGTGCAGGATGTAGCGGCTCAGCGCAGGCGCCCGCGGCGGGCCCGGAGGCTGCGCCTCCGGGCCCCGCCGCCGCCGCTCACTTGCTCAGCCAGACGCGGCCGTAGTAGTACGAGGCCGAACCGTCACCCCACAGACCGTGCACGGTGCTGCGCGCGACGTCTATTTCCGCAAGCTGCACGAGCGGAAGGCTCGGGATCTCGGGCGCGAGCAGCTCCTGCACCTTCCGGTAGGGCGCCACGCGCTGCGACTCCACCGCCTGCCCCGCGCCCTGCGCAAACAGCGCGTCGACGTCCTTGCTGCAGTAGCCGGAGGCGTTCACGAACGGCGCCCGGCGCACGTCCGAGCAGATGTAGAGACGCTGCACGCCGACCGCGGGATCGCCGCCCGTCGCGTAGTTCTGCAGGGTGGCGTCGAAGTCCCAATTCCGGAACACCTTGTCGATCATCACGTTGCGCTCGACCGCCTCGAGCTGCACGTCGATGCCGACCTGCCGCAACTGCTCGCGGATCACCTGCCCCATGTCGAGAAATCCCGAGTGGCCGGGGTCGAACACGAGGCGCATCTGGAATCTGGCCCCGCCCCCCTTGCGCGGGAGCCCGGCCTCGTCGAGGAGCGCCTCCGCGGCTTTCGGGTTGTAGGCGTAGAGTTTTTGCAGGTCGACCTGCGGGTTGTAGGCCCAGCCGATGCGGGCGTCGATCGCGCTGCGGCTCACGCCGCCGAGCCCGCGATATACCCGGTCGATCAGCGCCTGCCGGTCGATCGCGCGGGCGATCGCCTGCCGCACGCGCCGGTCCGAAAGCGGCGCCTTGCGAATGTTGAAGATCATCAGATCGTCCTCCGGAAAGCCCGGGTCGAGCTTCGTGACGATGTCCCGCCGGTGGGCGACGAGATTGTAATCCGCCCGGTTGAAGTAATAGTCGTGGATGTAATCGATGTCGCCGGTCTGGATCGCGACGGTCCGCGCGTGCGGGTTTGGGATCATCTTGAACACGATCCGGTCGAGGTACGGGAGCCCGCGCTCGTAATAGCCGTCGTTTCGGACGAGCGTGATATGGTCGCCGCGCACCCATTCCTGCAGCTTGAAGGGTCCCGCGCCGTTCGGCTTCAGGTTGTAGGGGTTGGTCACGACGTCGGTCCCTTCGTACAGCTTCCGCGACAGCACCGGCGCCCCGGCGACCAGGTGCAGGAACGGGCCGTACGGTTCTTTGAAGCGGACGACGACCGTGTAGGGATCCAGCGTCTCGACCGACGCGACGAACGCGAAGGCCTTGGACGCCTGCGGATGGTACCTGCCGAGCACGCTCTCGAACGTGTACTTCACGTCCGCGGACGTGAGCGGCGTTCCGTCCTGAAACGTGACGCCGCGGCGGATCCGGAACGTGATCGTCTTGCCGTCCGCCGTGACGAGCCACGACTCGGCCAGCGCCGGGTGGACGCTGCCGTCGGCGTTGAGGAGCAGCAGCTGGCCTTCGATCGGGGTGCCGATCTGGTCGTCCGTCGCCCCGGTCGTGAGCGCGGTGTTGAGCGTCGGCGGATCGGTGTCCACCGCGAAGACGGCCGTCCCGCCGCGGATCGGCTGCTGGCCGACCGCCGCACCCGAGATCACCGCGATAAAGACGACGGCACCCGTTGCCGTGGCAATCCAGCGCATGCGCGTCCCCCCTGATCCCGCCTTCAGGCGCCGGTCCCGGTCGCCTGCGCCGCGTCGAGCATCTCTTCGGACGCGTGCCGGGCGAGCGCGAGGTACCGGTAGACGAAGTGGATGAACTTGCCGTACGGCGCCGTGATGAACAATCCCGCCAGCAGACCGAGGTGCACCACCAGCAGCGGCGGCATGAGGCGTGTGTCGCGCAGCACGAGCAGCAGCATCCCGGTGATCGCGACGAGGTCGAGGAGCACCAGGAACGCGTAGTCCATCGCCGTCATTACCGCCGACGCCGGCTCCGCCTCGCTGCGCGCCTTCAGGACCAGCAACCCGGTGGTCCCGGCGATCAGCAGCACGCCGCCCGCCGTGCCGAACACCACCGGCAGGCTCAGCAGCGGATAGGGCGGCATGCGGCCGACGATGTCCTGCTCGATCGCCGCGATCGTCGTCGAGACGAACGCCAGCCCGAATCCGCCGGCGACGCAGTGGTGCAGGAGGCGCCGCCGCGATGACCCTCGCTCCCGCGGATAGTAGCAGCCCGCGCCGCCGCCTTTGAGAAACCGCAGCGTCACCGCGTCCAGCGTCGCCCGCCAGACGGCGGCCGCCGCGTTCGGTGCCGCACCCGGCGGCCCCGGCCTGGCCCGAATATCGCGGGCAAACTCCGCCGCGCCGGCAAGCGCGACCCACGCGCCGTAGAGCCCGACCGCGAGGGCCGGCACGGTGATGGCGAGCCACGGCGCCACCGCGTAGAACGCGCCCGGCCCGCGGTGGGCCGCGGTGAGAACGCCCGGGCCCATGAACGCGGCGACGAGCAGCCACACCGCGGCGATCCCGCCGAGGGAGAACGCGGCCGTGCCCGCGACGCTCCGCCGGAACAACCCCGCCGCCCCGCGGGGCCGGCTGTAGTGCTCGTATGTCCGCACGCGCGCGTCCGCCAGCACCTTCGGAATGTTGACGGCGAACTCGTGCGGCGGCGTGAACATGCACGCGGTGTAGCAGTCCCGGCAGTCGTGACAGAGGTTGGCGAGATACGTCAGGTCGCCCGCGGCGACCTCCGCGCGCAGCTCGAGCGCCGGAAACACCGCGCAGAAGCCCTCGCAGTAGCGGCACGCGTTGCAGACACCGAGCTGGCGCTGCGCCTCGCGCAGAAACTCAGGCTCGTACACGGTCCACCGCGCCCGCGGCCGCCCCGGCGTCGCGGCCCATCGCGTGCGCCGCGGCCTCGCGGCCGGCGATCCGCCCCGACACGGTGCCGATCGTCAGGCCGAAGCCGCCGAGGTATCCGCGGAGCAGAATGTTGCCGGACATGCACTCGCCGGCGGCGTAGACGTGCGGCATCGCCGCGCCGGACGCGGTGAGGACGCGCGTCCGCGCGTCCACCGTCACACCAAGGTAGGTAAAGGTGATCCCCGGCCGCACCGGAAACGCGAAGAACGGCGGCGTGTCGAGGCGCGACGCCCAGTTGGTCTTCGGCGGCGCGACGCCGGACGTGGCCGAGCCGTCCAGCCTGCTCATGTCAATCCGCCGCACCGCCGGCGCGCCGCGGTTGAAGTCCTCCACCGTCGCTAGGAACTGGTCCCGGTTGAGGTCGAGCTGCGCGGCGAGGGCCGGGATCGTTTCCGCGCGGTACGGCGGGTAGGCGGGAGGGATGAACCGGCCCCACGCCTTCGCGTCGAACACGGAGTAGGCGGTCTGGTCCGGCTGCGCGGCGACGAGCCCGCCCCAGATCGCGTAGCGTTTCGGCCAGATGTCTTCGCCCTCGTCGTAGAAGCGCCGGCCCTCACGGTTCACGACGATGCCGAACGGCAGCGAGTCGACCCGCGTGACGATGCCGCCGTCGAACTGCGGGGACCGCGCGTCGATCGCGAGCGCGTGAAACCCCTTCGGATCGCCCACCGGTTGCGCCCCGCGCTCGAGCAGCGCGGCGAGGAGCGTGCCGTCGTTGTACGGTGTGCCGCGGATCAAAAACCGGCGGGCCGCCTCGCCCCAGTAGCGGGTCAGCCAGCCGATGTTGGCCTCGAACCCGCCGGCCGCGGCGATCAGCGCCCGGCACGGAATCGTGCGCCGGACGCCGGCGATCTCCGCGAGCGCCGCGCATCCCGCCCCGCCGCGGTCCTCGACACCGGTGACCGCGGCGTTGTAGCAGACGCGGACGCCGAGCCGCAGCACCCGGTCGTAATAGGTGTTGACGAGCGCCTTCCCGCCGCCCAAAAAAAACAGATTGGTCCGCGACAGGTGCAGCGTCCCGCGCAGCGGCTGCTGCCAGCGCACACCCTGGCGGGCCATCCACTCCGGGACGCGGCGCGACTCCTCGATCGTCGTCTCGGCGAACGGCGTGTTGGTCGCGCTGCCGCCGACCCGCAGCAGGTCGTCGAGGAACTCCTCCCGCGGGTACGGGCCCGTCACGTACGCCGTGCGCTCGTCGTGGAGGTAGCGGATGTTGCGGGTGTGCCGGCTGTTGCCGCCGCGCAGGTACTCCGGCGCGCGCTCAAGCAGCAGCACGCGGGCGCCGCGCAGCGAGGCCTCGATCGCGGCGCAGAGCGCGGCGTTGCCGCCGCCGGCGACGACGACGTCGGCGGCGAGGGGCGGTTGACCGTCGGTGCGGAGCGCGGCCATCAACAACTGTCTGTTCTCGGCCGCGCCGGACGGACCCTCGAATCCGGACGGCCCCGCGGACCCGACCGCCGCCATCAGGCCGCGCCGCGCCGCGGCAGGACGATCTTGATCGACGTCCCCCCGCCGGGCCGGCGCTCCGCCGAGGCCGTGCCGCCGTGCGCGTCGACAAGGCTTTTGACGATCGCGAGCCCGAGCCCGCTGCCGCGCGAATCCTTCGCCTTGTAGAAGCGGTCGAACACGTGGGGCAGGTCCTCGGGGGAGATCCCGGTGCCGGTGTCCTCGACGATCAGCTCCACCCGGTCGCCGGCCGCGCGGGCCCGAACGGTGACGGCTCCTCCGCGCGGCGTGTAGCGCAGCGCGTTGCCGATGAGGTTGTTCAAGACCTGCCGGATGCGCTCGGCATCCGCGTCGACAACCGGCGGCGGTCCCGCTTCGTCCGCGAGCGCCAGCGCCACGCCGTCCGCGGCCGCCTGGTCGCCGAACGACGCGACCGCGTCCCGGGCGGGGTCCCGGAGATCGAGAGGGGCCCTGGTCAATTGAAGCGCCGCGCGCTCCGCGGTGGCGAGGGCGCGCAGGTCCTCGATGAGGCGCGCCAGCGTCCGCGTCTCCTCGAGGCTCATCGCGAGGTGTTCGTTGTCGCGCGGGTAGACGCCGTCGAGCATGCCCTCGAGGGTCCCCTGCAGGACCGCGAGCGGCGTGCGCAGCTCGTGCGAGATGTCGGTCAGCAGGTCGCGGCGCTGTTCGTCCTCCCGCTGCAGACGCTCCGCCATTGAATTAAAAGCATGCGCGAGGATCCGGGCTTCGGGCGGACCCTGCTCCGCCACGCGGGCCGCGAAGTCGCCGTCCGCCGCGCGGCCGAACGCCGCCAGCACGTCCTCGATCGGACCCGCCATGCGGCGCACGGCGCGGGGTCCCCCGAAGGCCACCGCGAGGACGAAGATGACGAGCGCGACGAACAGCGGGCGGACAAACATCCACCCGGGCGGACCTCCCGGCATCGCGGGCCCGAGATGCAACGCGGCGTGCATCGTCCACTGGACGAAGAACGAAAGGGCCGTCGCAAACACGACGACCGCGGCGATGAACAGGACGGCGCGGCGGAGGAATCGCGCCCGCATCCGCCGCCACGCCTCGGTCGCGGGACGGCCGCTTGGCGGCCAGGGCTCTCCTTCCGGCCACCACGGCGGCCGGCCGCCGTGGTAGGGGCGCCTCCAGCCGAACGACGGGTCGGGACAGCCGCGCCGCATCACAGGTCCGCGAACTTGTATCCGATGCCCGGAACGGTCAGGACGTACCGGGGACGGTGCGGATCGGCTTCGACTTTGCGGCGGATGTTCTTGACGTGCGAGTCGATCGCCCGCTCGTACGACTCGACCGCAAAGCCCCGGACAGCTTCCAGCATCTGACCGCGGGTGAAAACGCGGCCGGGCTGACGCGCGAGGTACGCGAGGAGCTGAAACTCCGTGGGGGTCAGCGCGAGCACACGGCCGGCGAGCGTCGCCTCCATCTTCGCGACGTCGAGCACGAGATCGCCGGCGCGGATCGCCGCGGGCCCGCCGCGGGCGCCGTCCCACCGGCGGAGCACGGCGCGCACCCGCGCGACCAGCTCCTTCGGGCTGAACGGCTTGACGATGTAGTCGTCGGCGCCGAGCTCGAGTCCGATGAGCCGGTCCGCTTCGTCGGCGCGCGCGGTCAGCATGATCACCGGCACGTCCGACTCGCGGCGGAGCGCCCGCGTCACGTCGAGTCCGTCCTGCCCGGGCAGCGCGAGATCGAGGACGACGAGGTCGGGCTTCTCGGCGCGGACCGCCGGGAGCACCGCGGGCCCGTCGGAGGCGGTCACCACGCGAAAACCCGCGCGCTCGAGGTAGTCCCGCGCGATCTTGACGATCTTCGGCTCATCGTCGACGACGAGGATCTTTGGCATCGGAGTCGGGAAGCGGACACGCGGGCGGACGCGGCGCCGGTTGGCTAGCGCGCCCGCCCGCGCGGGCTCACACCGTGCTCGACTGGCTCTTCGGCTCGTGCTGACGCCGGTGCCATTCTTCGAGCCAGCGAGGGCCCCCTTCGCCGCTCGAACCGGGGCCCCACGGACCGCGCCCACACCTCCCGCGCCGCCAGAGCGCGCGGAACAGCACCACGAGGAGCGCGATCCAGAGCAGCGGGAACAGGAACCCGAAGAAACCGAACGGGTGAAAACCGTAGCCGTACGGTCCGTACCAGCCGTACCCGTATGGATGCATCGGATACGGCGCGCCCGGTGCCGGCGTCTGGCCGCTCTGGGCCGCGCCCTGCGCGAAACCGAGGTGGTACGAGTAGCCGTAGATCCCGAACACGGCCGCCGCGACGGCGAGGACGAGCAGCACACCAACGACGATTCGCATCGATCGACCCTCCATGTCGTTTGTCTTCGTCTTCACTCTGCGGCGGGGCCATGGAGCGCGCATGGAGGCGATGTGGAGAGCGTGTGGAGGCCGGAATCCGCGTTGCGAAGCGGCCTCAAACCTGTCATAATGATGGACGCATCAGCAGACTGCAAAGTCGGTTGGTAGCACGATGTACAAGGCAGGTGCAGGATGGCAACGGGCACGGTCAAATGGTTCAATGCTGAGAAGGGGTATGGATTTATTACCCCCGAGAACGGCGCCAAGGATCTGTTCGTGCATTTCAGCGCGATCCAGGCCGACGGCTACAAGACCCTCACCGAGGGTCAAAAGGTCGAGTACGAGGCCACGCAGGGGCAGAAGGGCCCCCAAGCGAGCAACGTCCGCGTCATCGGCTAACTAACCGAGAACGCTGTCTTCAGACGCCGACAAGAATCACGGGAGAGCAGCCGGACAACCGGTTGCTCTCCCAATTTGAACCAGCACATGGAGCGTGACCTTATGTCGAATCGCTGCAAAGCCTGCGGAATGCCGCTTCCACCCGTCGCGATCCAGCACCGCGATGAGTTTTGCTCGACCGAGTGCGCTCGGCAGCATTACGGAAGCAGCACCGGACGGACCGCGAGCGGACGGTCCTACGGGACGACCGGCCGCGGCCGTATCGTCTCGCTGACAGCGGTCAAGGCGAAGCGCGCGGGCCGCTAAGCACCCGCAGTTATCCGGGCGTTTTGGTCCGCCGGGATCCACGGCGCGGCCGAAGCGCCCGGAGTTTTTGCCCCCCGTGTTTCCGCCCAGCGCCCACGCACGATAGAGGCAGGCCGATGCGCGCCATGCTGCTCGATGCCCCGAAGACTCGGCTGCGGCCGGCAGACGTCCCGCCGCCGGAGCCATCCGCCTCGCAGGTACTGCTCCGCGTCCATGCCTGCGCCGTGTGCCGAACCGACCTGCACATCCTCGACGGCGAACTCCCCCGCCCCAAGCTGCCGCTGATCCTCGGCCATCAAATCGTCGGCACGGTCGTCAGCGCCGGCGCCGAGGCCGCGCCTTTCAGGGCCGGCGACCGCGTTGGCGTGCCGTGGCTGGGATGGACGGACGGCACCTGTGCCTACTGCCGCGGCGGCCGCGAGAATCTCTGCGACAACGCCCGGTTCACCGGCTACCAGATCGACGGGGGATACGCGGAGTACACGGCCGCCGACCACCGTTACTGCTTCCCTATCCCCGCCGGATACCCCGACCTCGCGGCGGCGCCGCTTCTGTGCGGAGGGCTGATCGGGTACCGGGCGCTGCGGATGACGGACGGGGCGAAGCGCCTCGGCCTCTACGGCTTCGGATCGGCCGCGCACATGATCATCCAGGTGGCCCGGTGGCAGAACCGGCGGGTGTACGCGTTCACGAGCCCCGGTGATGCGGCGGCGCAGCAGTTCGCGCGGAGCCTCGGCGCCACGTGGGCCGGCGGCTCGCTGGAGGCGCCGCCGGAGCCGCTCGACGCGGCGATCATCTTCGCGCCGGTGGGGCCGCTCGTGCCCGCGGCGCTGCGCGCCGTCGCGAAGGGCGGGAGCGTCGTGTGCGCCGGAATTCACATGAGCGACATCCCGGCGTTTCCGTACGACCTCCTGTGGGAGGAGCGCGTCGTGCGCTCCGTCGCGAACCTGACGCGGCAGGACGGCCTCGAGTTCCTCGACCTCGCCCCGCGGGTGCCGGTCCGCGCCGATATTCACACGTTTTCGCTCGAGGACGCCAACGAAGCGCTCGACGCGCTGCGGCACGGTCGCGTCAAGGGCACCGCGGTACTGACGATCGCGTGCTAGCCCGCCGCTACGGGCGCGGGGCGGCCGGCGGGGTGCCCGGGCCGACGGCATCGAGCACGAGGCTCAGGAACCGCGCCTCGGGCACGGCGCCTTCGATGTTCACCTGTTCGTTGATGATCGTCTTGGGAACACCGTACACCTGGTATCGCTGGGCCACGTCCGGAAATTCGGCAACCTCGATCACGTCGGCGGTCACGTGCGGGCTTTCGATCGCGAGCTCGTGGGCCAGCCTGGCCGCACCCGGACAGTGCGGTCAGGTCGGCGTGACGAGCACCTTGATGTGGACCGGCGACGATAGAGCGGCGGCCTGTTCGCGGGTCGCCTGCGCGAGCGACGTGGCGCCGCTGGCCGCCTCGAGCAGGCCCGCCACCAGCACGGCGAACTCGTAGCCGGCCGGCGCCCCGAAATACCGCATCGTCCCCTTGTTCTTCCCGCGGAACACGAGCGCAGGAATCCGGTCCACGCCGGCGCGCCGCGCCGTCTCCCCCTCGGCCACGAAATCGTGCACTTGGAGGGTGACGCGGTCCGAGAGGGCCGCCACCTCGCGCATCAGTTCCTCGGTCTCACGGCAAGTCTGGCAGTCGTAAGACGGCTGTACGGAGGACGGCAGGACAATCGGGGAGGTACGCTGCGTAAATAGATCGACCGTGATCGAACCCGTCAGCTGCTTCGCGAAGAGCTCCGACAGTGCCTGGCGGTCTCTGTCTCCCAATACCGGCATCCTCATCGCCCCTTAGCACCGCGTCACGGCCTGCTGCCACCGGCGCGACGTGCACGCCGCGTTACGATCCGACCCGGAACGGAGACGTGAGCTTGCGGATCGTCGCCAGGATCGACATCGCGGTCAGCACGCCCGTGCGCGGGTTCGCGCTCGGGCGGTTCTCGATATGGACGGTGAAGCGCCCGAAGTCGCCCGCGACCTCCACGTCGTGCGTGTTGCGATCGAGCGACGGATCCGCGATAATCCGCACCCGCGTCCTGTCCGGTCCGATGCCGGCCAGGCTCACCGCGGCGGACACGTTGACGTTGGCCGGAAAGCCACGGCACGCCTCGCGCGCGCTCCCCTCGAAGACGACCCGCGGCTCGGTCAGCGCGGCGACGTCGATGCCGTGCGCCTCGAGATACGGCGCCCCGGCGAGGCCCCGGGGCGGCTTCCGGGTCGTCATCGTGACCGACTCGACGGAGCCCACCGCCGCGGCCGAGATCGCGTCGAGCCCGCCGATCGCGCCGGACACCACGTGGAGCGTGCCGCCGCCGCGGCGCGCCAGGCCGGCGTAACGTTCGTGGTCCGCCACGAGGGCGCCGACGCTCGCGACGAGCAGGACCTTCCCCGCGCCGAGCGCGGCGGTGGCGATCTCGTCGAACGCCGCGGCCGGCGCCGCCTCCACGATCACGCCTGAACGCCGGACGAGCTCGTCGAGCGGCACCACAGGCGGAACGCGCCGCAAGAACGCCTGCGCCGCGTCGCGCGTTTTCTCGAGATCGCGGCTCGTGACCGCGGCGAGGGTCGCGCCCGGCACGCCGCGGTCGAGACCCCCCGCGACGGCGCGGCCGATCGCGCCGAAGCCCGCAATCCCGACCCGCGCGGGCAGGTCCAGGGCGGCTCCTACTTCTCGAGCGTGGCCTGGACGCTCAACTGCACGTTACCCTTGAGCGCCTGCGAGATCGGGCAGCCGTCCTTGGCCGCCTCCGCCGCCTTGCGAAAGCCCTCCTGATCCAGACCGGACACTCGTCCCCGCACGGTGAGCGCGCTCGAGACGACCTTGAAGCCCTCGCCGACCCGGTCGAACGTGACCGACGCGCTCACTTCGAGCCGGGTGGGCGGGGTCTTCGCGTTCGCCAGCCCAAACGACAGGGCCATCGCAAAGCAGCCGGCGTGGGCCGCCGCGAGCAACTCTTCGGGGCTGGTGCGGCCGCCCGGCGCCTCGGTCCGCGAGGCCCAGCTCACCGGCAGCTCCTTGAAGACTCCGCTCGATCCGGCGGACACTGCACCGGATCCGGAGAACAGATCCCCCTGCCACACCACATCGGCGCGTCGAACCGCGGGCATCCCGGCGACCTCCCTGTCCGTTGAGATAGGTTCATTATAGTGGAAGGCGCGGCACGGACAGAACGGAGGTGGCGGCGGTGGCGATGAAATGGAAGAAATCGCCGGAGGCGTTGGTGCGAACGTTCAACACGATGGTGCCGGGCGACCCGGACGTCGAGCGCCGGAAGATGTTCGGCTATCCTGCGGCGTTCGTCGCGGGGAACCTGTTCATGTCGCTGTTCCAAGAGTCGCTGGTGCTGCGTCTCGGGGACGAGGATCGCGCCGTGTTTCTGAAACTCGACGGAGCGTCGCACTTCGAGCCCATGCCCGGCCGCGCGATGCGCGAGTACGTGACCGCCCCTCCCGCCCTGTTGACGCGGCCCAAATCCCTTGCGCCCTGGATCCGGCGGTCGCTCGACTACGCGCGCTCGATCCCGCCGAAGGCTGCCAAACGGCGCCTGCCCGCGCGCGGCGCGGGAGGCGGCGCGGGGCGGCGGACGGTGCGGTCGAGGTAGCCCTAGCGCGAGTTCGCCGCCGGCATGCTGAAGATCAGCAGGGCGTTTGCCACCGGACGCTCGTGGCCGTCCGACGGCGAATTCACGACGGCCGGCGCGGAACGCCACGGCAGGCGCAGAGCCATCGTCACCGACCCCCCGCTGTCGAACTCCATCGCCTGGTACGCTCCCAGCCACCGCATGTAGCCGGCGAGTTGCGGCTGCGTCAGCCCGACGCTGAGGTGTCGCTGGCGGCCGTCCACGGCGATCAACAGCATCGTCCTGCCGTCCGGGGAGTTGGTACGCGCCGGGGCGCGCGCGGGGTTCCCTCGGCCTACGGACCAAGGTAGGCCGTGCAGGTGACCTCGACCAGCAGGTCGGGATGAATCAGCGCCCCAACCTGAACCAGCGTGCTGGCCGGCCGGTGCTCGCCGAAGAACCGGATCCGCACCGGGTTGATCCGGGTCCGGTCCGCCATGTTGGTGAGATGGATCAGCACGCTCGTGATCCGCGACGCGTCGGCCCCGACGCGCGCCAGCACCTTCGCGATGTTCTCGAAGATCTGTTCCGTCTGCCGGGCCGCGTCGCCCGCGCCGACCACGCGGGCGTCCCGATCCATCGCCACCATCCCGGAGATGTAAACGATGTCGCCCGCGCGCACGGCGTCGCAGTAGTGGCTGACGGGCGGCGGCAGCACCCCCTCGAGGCTGATCCGTTCGATCCCGGTCATTGAGTCTTGGCCTCCCGTCAGGATTGCAGCCAGCCGAGCAGCGCCTGGTTGACGCGCCCGGGCTGCTCCAGCGTAGTCAAATGACCGGCCTCCGGGATCGTCACGAGCCGGGAGCCCGGTATCCCCTCGGCGATCTCGACCGCGCGGTCAGGCGGCGTCGACTCATCTCCGTCGCCGACGAGCACCAGGGTCGGACAGCGAATCGCGCCGAGGCCGGGGCGTGAGTCGGGACGCGACATGATCGCCGTCTGCTGCCGGATGAAAGCGTCGGGACCGGTGTCCTCCGCCATCCGGCGCACGATCCGGCGGAGGCCGTCGTCGGCGCGGTGATCCCGGTGGACCCACGAGAGGAACAGCGGCTCCAGCACTTCGGCGAAGCGCCCGTCCCGGGCCAGCGCCATCAGGCCGCGGCGGCGTTCGCTCTGCTCCGGCGTGTCCGCGCGGGCCGCCGTGTCGAGGAGCGCCAGCCGCACGACGCGGTCCGGCTCCTGCCGCATCACCTCGAACGCCGTGTAGCCGCCCATGGACAGGCCCACGAGCGCGAACCGCGGGGGCGCGGCGGCGAGGAGCCGGCGCGCGATGCCGGCAACACTGTCGTCGCGCGCATGGTCGGCGACGGTCACCTGGCCGAAGCGCCAGAGCGCCGTCAGCTGATCGGCGTACAGCCGCGGCGTACAGAGCAGGCCGGGGACGAGGACGATCGGCAGCCAGTCCGGGCCGCGGACGGGGCCGGCGCAAGCTGGGCTCATGCCTCCCTCTTGTTCCACCGACCGGCCAAAACCCTGTGGCGCGCCGTTCGGCGGAGGAACGAGTTCGACATCGCCGAAGCCGCAACGCGGCGGAGGAGGCGACTCTTGTGTCCGTGACATCGATGCGACCCTGAACGCCGCCGTGGATGTTCTCGAAGGACTCCGCGGCGCGACCGCGCCGTGACCGCCGTGCGCACCCTGCGCGTGGACCGGCTGGCTGTGGAAGTGCACGCGACGCGCGGCGAGATGGGACGGGCGGCCGCCGCCCGCGCCGCGGCCCGGCTGCGCGCCGCGCTCGACGAACGCGGCGGGGCGCGCGCCCTCTTCGCGTCCGCCCCGTCGCAGATCGAATTTCTGCGCGCGCTCTCCGAAACGCCGGGCATCGACTGGGGTCGGGTCACGGCGTTCCACGTCGACGAATACCTGGGCTTCCCGGCCCGGGCGCCGCAGGCGTTCGGGCAGTTTCTGCGCGAGCGGATCTTCGACCGCGTGCATCCCGGCGCCGTGCATTTCATCGACGGAAACGCCCCCGACCCGCCGGCGGAGGCCGCGCGCTACACCGGTCTGCTGCGAGCCGGCCCGATCGACCTCGCCTGCATCGGCGTCGGCGAGAACGGCCACATCGCGTTCAACGAGCCCGGCGACACCGACTTCGACGACCCCCGTCTCCTGCGCGTCGTGGCGCTGAACGACCGGTCGCGGCGGCAGCAGGTGACCGACGGCTGCTTCGAAACGCCGGACGCGGTCCCGGCGCAGGCGCTCACCCTGACCGTGCCGGCGATCATGCGGGCCGCGGCGATCGCCTGCGTCGTGCCGGGGCCGTCCAAACGCGCGGCCGTCAGAGAGATGCTGCGCGGCCCGATCTCGCCGGGGTGCCCGGCGTCGGTGCTGCGCCGCCACCCGGACGCCGTGCTGTACGCGGACGTGGAGGCCGCCGCCGGGGTGTCGTGACGGAGCGGCGCGCGGAGAGCCGGCAGGTGGTTCCGCCGCGCGGCGGCGCGGCGTTCTTCGTGCGGCGCGGCGGGCGGTTCCGCATCACCGACCTCGAAGGCCGGCAGGTCAGCGACCTCGTCGTCTTCTCGAAAGACGATCCGACCGAGCGCCTGTCCCAGGGCAACACCCGGAAGCTCAACAACACGTGGCTGCTCACGACCGGCCACCGGCTCTACAGCACCAAGTGCCGCCCGCTGCTCACGATCGTGGCCGACACCGTCGGGCGCCACGACCTGCAGTCATCCGCCTGCAGCCCCTACGACTATCCGATCCGCTTCGGCGTCACGGATCACCCCAGCTGTCTGGCCATTCTCTCGGACGTCCTCGAGCCGCACGGCGTCCCGGAATACTTGATTCCGGATCCCTTCAACGTATTCATGAACACGGAAATCTCGGCGGACGGGCGCATCGAGGTGCGCGCGCCGTTGTCGAAGCCGGGCGACTACATCGAGTTCGAAGCGGACGTGGACTGCCTCGTCGCGATGACCGCCTGCCCGCAGGACCAGAACGCCTGCAACGGGTACCGCATCACGCCGCTGCAGCTGGAGATCGTCGACCGGTAAGTCGCCGAAGGAGGCCACAGTGGACCGAGGCGCGGCAGGCGCGGAACCGTTCGAGCGGGCCGAGTTCGAGCGGCGGCTCGAGCGGGCGCGGGCACTCATGATCCGGCACCGGTTCGACGCGCTGTTGTGCACCGCGCCGGCCAACATCCGGTACTTCACGGGCTTCGACACGCGGTTCTGGGAGAGTCCCACGCGTCCATGGTTCGTCGTGGTCCCGCTCGTGGAGGACCTAATCGCCGTCGTTCCCGAGGTCGGCGCGTCCGTAATGGCGCGCACGTGGGCGCGGGACATTCGTACGTGGCCCGCGCCCCGTCCGGACGACGACGGCACGACGCTCCTCGCCGCGGCGCTCGCCGGGCTCACACGGCGGTTCGGCCGGGCCGGCGCCGAACTCGGCCGTGAGATGTCCCTGCGGATGCCGGTGACGCAGTTCCTGGATCTGCGCGAGCGTGTCCCGGTGGAACTCGCCGACGGGTCGCCGTGCCTCTGGGAGAGCCGCATGGTCAAGACGGAGGCGGAGGTCGAGCGGATCCGGCGCATCTGCGGGATGGCCGGCGAGGCCTACGCGGCGCTGCCGGCCGCCGGCCGCGCGGGCGACTCGGAGCGCGACGCCTGCCGGCGCCTGCGCGCGGATCTCGTCGGGCGCGGCGCGGACGCGATCCCGTACATCGCGGGCGTGTCCGGCCCGGGCGGCGTCCCGGAGATCATCGGCGCCCCGACCGATCGGCGCCTGCGGAACGGCGACGTGCTGTTCATCGATATCGGCGCGACGTGCGACGGGTACTTCTGCGACTTCGATCGCAACTACGCCGTCGGGAAGATTTCGGCGCGCGCCGTGAAGGCGCACGAAACGGTGTGGGACGCGACCGAGGCCGGCATTCGGGCCGCGCGGCCCGGGGCGACGGCGGAGGACGTGTGGCGCAGCATGGCCGCCGTGCTGTCCGCGGGCGGATCGATCGGAAACAACGTCGGCCGGCTGGGGCACGGCCTCGGCCTCCAGTTGACCGAGCCGCCCTCCAACATGCCGGGCGACCGGACGGTGCTGCACCCCGGCATGGTCCTGACGATCGAGCCGGGGATGGAATACGCGCCCGGGAAAATGATCGTCCACGAGGAAGACGTCGTCATCACGCCCGGTGGATGCGAACTCCTGACCCCGCGCGCGCCCAAGGAGATGTGGACGATCCGATAGCGTGGCGGGCGCGAAGATCGGAGGGCCCATGAAGGTGCTCGTCCTCGGCGGCGGCGTCATCGGCGTCACGACCGCCTACTACCTGGCGCGCGACGGCTGCGAGGTAACGCTGCTCGAGCAGGCGGACGGAGTCGGCCGCGAAGCCAGCGGCAGCAATGCCGGCATACTCGCCGCGGGACACGCGTTCGCGTGGGCCTCGCCGCGGGCGCCGCTGATGCTGTTCAGGTCGCTCCTCGGCCGGCAGACCGCGATCCGGCTGCGGCTGCGGCCGGACCCGCGCCTTTACGCGTGGGGACTGCGGTTTCTCCGCGAGTGCACGGCCGACCGCGCGCGCCGGAACACCCTCGTCAAGCTGCGCCTCTCCCAGTACAGCCTCGCGGTGATGGCGGATCTCGTGCGCGGCGAGAACATCGCCTACCACGCGAGCACGCGCGGCGCGCTGTATCTCTACCGCGATCCGGCGGAGCTGGAGCTCGGCGTGAAGAAGATGCGGCTGCTCGCCGAGCACGGACAGCGCCAGGAGATCCTCGATCCGGACGGCGTCGCGAAGCTCGATCCGGTCTTCGAGCCGGTCAAACACAAGATCGCGGGCGGCGTGCTCGACCTCGGCGACTTCAGCGGGGACTCGCGGCTGTTTACGGAAGAACTGGCCCGGATCTGCCGCGAGAAGTACGGCGCCGCCGTGCGGACCGGCGTCCGGATACGCGCGCTCCGCGCGGAGGGCGGCCGCGTGACCGCGGCCGTGACCGACCGCGGCGAATTGACCGCGGACCGCTACGTGCTCGCGCTCGGCGTGCAGAGCCCGATCGTCGCGCGCACGATTGGAGTGAGCATCCCGGTGTATCCGGCCAAGGGATACTCGTCGACGTTTCCGCTGCGGCCCGGGGCGACGGCGCCGACGGTCCCGTGCGTCGACGAGCGGTGGCTGGTCGCGTGGTCGCGCATGGGCGACCGGCTGCGCCTCACCTCGACGGCCGAGTTCACGGGGTACGACTGGAACTGGACCCCGCAGAACTTCGCGGACATCCGTCAGCTCGCGGGGGACCTCTTCCCCGACGCGGTAGACTTCAGCCGCGGCGAGTACAAAGCGTGCCTTCGCCCGATGACGCCGGCCGGCCCGCCGATCCTGGGTGCGGGCCGCCACGACAACCTGTTCTTCAACACCGGGCACGGACACATGGGGTGGACGATGGCGTGCGGCTCGGGACGCGTCGTGGCGGACCTCGTCCTCGAGCGCACGCCCGAGATCGACCTCGAAGGACTCGCGCTTCGGCCGCCGATCGCAGCAGGACTTGCCGTAGAGCACCCTAAGTAGGGGGGAACCGTTAGAGGCCGGCGGCCGCGCCCCGCGGCCGCCCACGAGAGGGGGCCCGGCAAGATGCGGATTCGCGAAACGGTGTCCCGCGCGGTCAGCTGCTTCGCCGTGATGGCACTGGCAGTTCCGATAGCCGTGATCGCGCCGCGTCCGTCCGCCGGCGCCGGCGCCGTCACGCTCACGATGGCGCGGAACGCGGACATGCTGACGTGGGACCCGTACCACACGGGGGATGACCCCTCGATCTTCACTCAGATGGCGGTCTACGACCGCCTCGTGAAGCTGGCCCCTTCGAACAAGGACGTCGAGCCCGAATTGGCGACGTCCTGGAAGATGTCGCCGGACGGGCTGACCGCCACGTTCACGCTGCGGCCGGGCGTGAAGTTTTCGGACGGATCGCCGCTGACGGCGGACGACGTCGTGCTTTCCCTGACGCGGGCGATCGACCAGAAGGGAGACTGGGGCTTCCTCTTCTCTCCCGTGAAATCCGTGAGCAAAGTCGACGACAAGACGGTCGCCGTGCACATGTCGGAGCCGTTCGCGCCGCTCCTCGCGGCGCTCTCGACGTTCGCCGCGAACATCTACCCCAAGGCGCAGTTCGACAAGTACGGCCCCGATATGGGCCAGCACCCGATCGGAACCGGCGCGTACATGCTCGACAGCTGGCAGAAAGGGTCGCAGCTCACGCTCGTGAGGAACCAGAACTACTGGCAGTCCGGGAAGCCCAAGGTCGACCGGATCATCATGCGGGTCGTCGGCGACGACAACACGCGGGTCTTGCAGCTGCAGTCGGGCCAGGTCGATCTCATCGACTTCGTGCCGCCTAACCAAGTGCAGCAGGTCCGCGGCGCGGGTCTCAAAGTCTACGCCGTGAACGGGACGGCGGTGCTGCGGTACACGCTGAATGAAACCATCAAGCCGTTCGACGAAGTCAACTTCCGCGCCGCGCTCGGGCACGCGATCGACCGTGCGGCCGTCGCGAAGAACGTGTTCTTCGGCCTGGCCACCGTGGCCAGGTCGCTGCTGCCCGAGACGACGCTGTACTACGATCCGAACGCCGGCCCGATGACGTTCGACCTGGCCAAGGCGAAGGCATTTCTCGCCAAGTCGTCCGTGCCCAACGGCGCCACCATCACGGTTCAGCTGCCCGCGGGCAACCAGACGTACCTCGACGCCGCCACCATCTGGGCCAGCGGCCTCAAGCAGATCGGCGTCACCTTGAAGATCGACCGGCTCGAGACGACGACGCTGATCCAAATGCGGAACGCCGAACACTATACCATCTACAACGCGGCCTGGACGAACGACACGCCGGATCCCGACGAGCTGATGGGCGTCGCCATGGACTTCAAGTCGCAGCACGCCGCGCACACGTTCTACAACAACCCGGAGGCGCAGCGGCTCGTCGCCATGGCCCGCCGGGAACTGGACCCCAAGAAGCGACAGGCGCTCTACACTCAGCTGCAGCGGATCGAGAGCCGCGACGCGCCGCAGATTTACGTTGTGGACGTACCGCGCCTCTACGCCAGCTCGCCGAGTGTGATCGGGTTCCAGCCCAATTCCCAGGGCAAGTACTCGTTCGAGAACGTGAGCAAGCGGTGAGCCGCGCCGCGCCCGGCCGGGAGGCCGACGTGTAGCCGCGGGCCGGGGGCCCGGGGACCGCGATCGCAGGATGATTCGCTACATCGCGGGTCGGCTGCTGCTGATCCTGCCCGTGCTGTTCGGCGTCAGCATCGTCGCGTTCATGCTGATCCGCCTGATCCCCGGCAACCCCGCGGTGGCGATCCTGGGGGAGCGCGCGACCCCGGAGCTGGTCGCGCGCGTCGAGAACCAGCTCGGGCTCAACCTCCCGTTCTGGCGTCAGTACCTGCATTTCCTCGGCAACGCGTGGCACGGGGACTTTGGCCTGTCGTTTTTCTACGGCCAGAACGCCTCCACGCTGACGTTTGAACGGATCCCGATCACGCTGACGCTGATCGGCTACGCCGCCCTGCTCGGGTTGATCATCGCCGTCCCGTTCGCCACGCTCGCGGCCGTGCGGCGGGAGACCCCGGTCGATCACGTCATCCGGCTCGCGTTCACGGCGACGATTGGAATCCCGTCGTTCTGGCTCGGCATCGTGCTGGCGCTGCTCCTCAGCGTGAAGGTGCGGCTGTTCGCCCTCGGCGGGGCCGGGGCGGGCGGGTTCGACACGCTGTGGCACCTGACGCTGCCCGCGCTGACGATCGCGCTGCACATCTCGCCCATCCTCGTCCGGGCGCTCAGGAGCAGCCTGATCGGAGTGATGGATTCCGACTACGTGACGACCGGACTCGCGATGGGCCTGCGTCCGGTCACGCTCCTGGTCAGCTACCTGTTGCGCAACGCGCTGACGCCGTTCATCTCCGTGCTGGGCCTGAACATCGGCTGGCTGATCGGCGGCACGATCATCATCGAGCAGGTCTTCGGCATTCCGGGCGTGGGATCGCTCCTGATCACGTCGATCTTGACCCGAGACTACTCGATCGTCCAGTTTGTGACGCTGGTGCTCGCGTTCCTGGTCGTCCTCGTAAACCTGCTGACCGACCTCGCGTACGCCGCCCTCGACCCGCGGGTGTCGTTCCAGCGATGAACGCCGTCTCCGCGGCCGCGCCGGCCGCTCCCCCGCGGCGCCGGTGGCGCGCGCCGGGCAGCTGGTCGCTCCGCATCGGGCTGGTCGGGATCTCCGCGATCGGCGCGCTGGCGTGGCTTGCGCCGCTCATCGCCCCGTACGATCCGACGGCGCTCGGACTCTCGGCGGCCCTCACGCCCCCGAACACGGCGCACTGGTTCGGCACGGACCAGCTCGGCCGCGACATCCTAACGCGGGTGCTCTACGCCGGGCGGATCGACCTGCAGATCGGGACGATCGGCGTGATCATTCCGCTCATCATGGGCGTCGTGATCGGGTTGTTCGCCGGCTACTATGCGGGCTGGCCCGACGCGGTCCTCGGACGGGTGATCGATGTCGTCACCGCCTTCCCGTTCCTCGTGCTCGTCCTCGCGATCGTGGCCATGCTGGGCCCCGGGCTGCGCAATTTCTACATCGCGATCTCGCTGGTCAGCTGGGTCGCCTACGCGCGCATCGTGCGCGGGGAATCGCTCGGCACTCGAGGACGCGGCTACATCCTCGCCGCGAAAAGCCTCGGCTACAGCGACCTGCGCATCATGTTCCGCCACCTGCTGCCCAACGTCATCGTCCCGGCGCTCGTCTTTGGGATGAGCGACTTCGTGCTCGACATCCTCGCGGGCGCGTCGCTCGGGTTCTTCGGCCTGGGCGTGCAGCCGCCGACGCCCGAGTGGGGCGTGATGATCGCCGAGGGACGGAACTTCATCATCACCGCGCCGTGGGTCGTCATCTTCCCCGGCGTGGCGATCATCGTCACGAGCTTTTTCGTCAGCCTCGTCGGCGACAGCGTCTCCGACATCGTACGCCGCGTCCGTGCCTAAAGACGCGCTTCGCGTCGAGGATCTCACGGTCGCCTTTGGGGATGGGGGCCGCCCGGTCGTGCGGGGCGTGTCGTTCGAAATCGGGCCCGGCGAGGCGTTCGGCCTGGTCGGGGAGAGTGGATCGGGCAAGAGTCTCACCTGTCGCGCGATCCTAAGGTTGCTGCCGCGCGGTGCGGCGGCGGGCGGCCGGGTCGTCTACGGGGGCCGCCCGCTCCTCGACCTCGACGACGCGACGATGCAGGCGCTGCGCGGGTCGACGATCGCGATGATCTTCCAGGACCCGATGACCGCGCTCAACCCGGTGTTGCGCGTCGGAGATGCGATCGCCCAAGTGATCTCATCGCACGAAGGCGCGGGGACGCGCGCGGCCCGCACCCGCGCGCTCGAGATGATGGAGCGGGTCGGAATCCGCGACGCGGCCCGACGCGCGGCCGCCTATCCTCACGAGTTCAGCGGCGGCATGCGCCAGCGCATCCACATCGCCATGGCCCTCGCGGCGCGCCCCACCCTGCTGCTCGCCGACGAGCCTACGACCGCGCTCGACGTGGTGGTGCAGGCCGAGATCCTGCGCCTGCTCGACGGCCTCCGCCGCGAGCAGGGGATGAGCCTCCTGTTGGTCTCCCACGACTTCCGCGTCGTCGCGGGCCTGTGCGACCGGATCGGGGTAATGTACGCCGGCGAACTCGTCGAAGTCGGCTCCACGCGTACCGTCCTCCGGCGGCCGGGGCATCCCTATACCGTCGGCCTGATGAACAGCCTGCCCGAGGCGGTGGCCGGCGAGCGGTTGCGGGCGATTCCCGGAGCTCCGCCCGACCCCAATCATCTGCCGAGAGGCTGTGCCTTTGCCCCGCGCTGCGCGCTCGCGATCGACGCCTGTCGCGCCGCACCGATCGCGCTGACGGAGACATCGGCCGGGCACGCGTCGCGCTGCATCCGGACCGACGACGTCGACAAACTCCACGACGGTCTCGCGGCGGCAAGGAGTCCGGGCTCCTAGATGCTGCTCGCCGCCGAGGGCCTGACGAAAACCTACGCGCACCGGCGCGGCTGGGCCGCCCCGGGCGGCCGCGACAACCGCGATGGACGCGACGCGGTGCGTCCAGCCCTCACGGACGCATCGCTCTCCCTGGACCGAGGCGAGTCGATCGGGATCGTCGGCGAGAGCGGGTCCGGGAAATCGACGTTCGCCCGCTGCGTCGCGCTGCTGGAGCGGCCGGATGCCGGCCGGGTGTTGCTCGAGGGAGTCGACCTCACGCGGTTGCGCGCGACTCCTCTTCGCCGGTCGCGACGGCGCATTCAGGTCGTCTTTCAGGATCCATACTCGTCCCTCAACCCTCGGCTCACGGTCGGGTCGGCGCTGAGCGAGGTGCTGCTGGTTCACCGTCTGGTTTCACGCGAAGGGGTCGTGCGGCGGGTGGCCACGCTACTGGATCAGGTGGGCATGCCGGCCCGCGCCGCGGATCGGTATCCGTCCGATTTCTCAGGCGGCCAGCGCCAGCGGATCTGCATCGCGCGCGCGCTGGCGGCCGAACCCCAGGTATTGATTGCGGACGAACCGGTCAGCGCGCTGGACGTGTCGATCCAGGCCCAGATCCTCAACCTGCTCGCGGATCTGCGCGCGCAGCTCGCGCTGAGCATGATCTTCATCAGCCACGACCTCTACGTCGTACGGTATATTGCGCCGAAGATCGCGGTGATGTTCGGCGGGCGGATCGTCGAGGTGCTGCCGCCCGGTGTGCCGCTCGAGCAGGCCCGGCACCCCTATACGCAAGCGCTCCTGGAGTCGAGATCCCGGCTGGAGCCGGGATGGCTGTCGCAGGGCCGCGAGCGCGACGCCGATCTCGCCACCTCGCTTCCCGCCAAGGGCTGCCCCTTTCGGGAGCGCTGCCCGCATGCGTTCGGCCCGTGCCGGGACATCGATCCGCCGGCCCGCGACATCGAAGACGGCCACAGCGTCGCTTGTCACTACGTGACCGGCGCCGCTGCGGAAGCGTCATAAGGAGCCACGCATGGACGATCCACGCGAAGACGCCCGGCCGCGCGACGACGGTGGCGAGGAGGTGTCGTGGCGGCTCATCCAGCCGGGGGTTGCCGTGCTGGCGGCGGATGGAACGCCGGTGGGACGTGTCACCCACGTACTCGGTGATCCTGCGCTCGACATCTTCGACGGCGTGGGCTTCCGCCACCACCTGTGGACCGCGAACCGAATGGCGCGGGCGTCGATGGTCGCCCGCATCACAGAGAAGGCGATCACCTTGCGCATCTCGGCGCCGGAAGCCGAGCACCTGCCGGCCTACCAGGACGAGCACGTGTATCGGGTCGGGGAAACGGGATTCTTCCGGCATCGCCCGGCCTGGCGCGACGCCAACCTCCGATAAATTGGGCCGCACGAACTCCTGAGGGTTCGGTACTACAACCAAAGTTTGCGGGCAGTTTCACCGCAAAGAGATGGCACCTCGCGCCGGAGTTCAAAGGGGCTGACACCCGGCGTTCGGTGTCCCCACTCTTTCACTCGGCACGGCCGTGGTCTACGTATTAAGGCACAACCACGACGAACGCGTTACGGAGGGCCTTCGATGCCGAAGTCGGCGATTCACAACATGATCCCGAGCGTCACACAGATCCGCAGCCGGATCCGACGACTGAATGCCGCTTACATGGACGCGGAGGACAAGAGGGAAACCGCCGCCGTCCTGCAGGCGCACGTGGGCGAACTGGCTGTGGCGCATTCGCTGCTGCCGCAGGAATTGCGTCGCAAGAGCTGGGTCCTTTCGATCGAGCGCTACGTCGCGTGACCGGTACGGTGAACAGGCCGCGGCGCTCTGCCAGCATGACTCGAACACTCCTCGTGATCATCGGAGGAGGCCTGGCCCTCACCGCGCATCTCATCTTGTTCCGTCATGCCAAGCGCAGCCTCGGGTTCTAGCGAGACTCGCTGCCACAAAGAGAGCCGCGAATGGTTCGCGCGAGTTCAATAGCAGGCGGCGTCGTGATCGTCGTGATCATCCTGGCCGCCGCCTGGTTGGCCCCGGTCAAGGAACCCGCGGCGTTTCCCAGAGGCCAGACCGTCGAGGCGGAGGGGATACTGGTGTCCGTGGACTCGGACACCGGGGCGGTCACGATCGCCGGGAAGGCGGGCACGCAGGAATTCTACGTGACGCCGGACACCGTTATTGAACTCGGCAGGACCCAACAGATCGAGTTCCACGACCTCGTAAAATTCATCGGTACCGCGAGCGTCATCCAGTCCGCGGACACCGGCCTCCGGCAAGAAGCGAACCGGGTAACCCTGCTTGTCATGCCCTTCCGGGGAACCCTCCCTGCCGACAAGCGCAATCAGGTGCGGTCGCCGTAATCGCAGGTTGCAGCTCTTCGCTTCCCCCGGCCGGGGCTCGCCTGGAGGATTCGCGTGTCGCGCGTGCAATGGCTCGTCGGTCGCCCTTGGATTCCTTTCCTAAGACGAACATGCGCTCCATCAGGGGGGGTACCGCGTGTTCTGTGCTCAATGCGGGAAGCGAATGCCGGCCGGTGCCAAGTTTTGCCCTGCCTGCGGCGCACCTGTCGCGGACGTGGGCGCCACGCCCCCAGCGCCGAACGAGTCCGTCGCCGCTCAGCCCCTCACGCGCCCGGCGACGGCGAGCCCGACACCAGCGGATGCGCAGAACCGGTCGGCGGCTCTTACCAAGGTCGCGAATTACCTCGTGGGACCGCTGATCATGTTCGGCTTTGCCGCCCTCGTTGAACTCTCTCAAGTCTCAAAGGGCAACCCATACGGCTTCGTGGGGTTTTTGTTCAATGTCGGGCTCGCGGTCGTCCTCTACGCCGCGGGGTTTCAGGGGCTAAGGCAAGGCAAGGTGGAGCAGGCAAAAATCGTGAGCGGTGTCCTGCTTGCTATCGCGGCCTTGTCGGCTGTGCTGGCCTTCAACGGGGGCGACGCGCTGGGGTTCGGGATTGATCTGGGTGTCGCGGCCGGCTTGTGCATCTTTTTGTTCCTCACGGCAGCCTCGA
Source organism: bacterium (assembly GCA_035691305.1). NCBI lineage: Bacteria > bacterium. Next base: position 5,700 of record DASSJF010000035.1, on the reverse strand, counting down.
AACTATGACGTGACGACTCGAGGCGTTGCCGTCGATTCACGGTATCCGCTCGTCGCAGCCGGCAGCGGCTCAGACCATTTCGCCCACCACACCCGTATCGCGAGCGCATGGACAGGAAGGGTTCAGGAACAACGGGAAGGAATGTCGGCCACGAAGTCCGCGGACAACGACTCCCGGCGCGGGGGGGATGCGATGAGCACTGAGAGGCCTACTCGACGCCTCGATCTTCGAGGCTCCGTCTGTCCCGGTCCGACCTACGATACCCGTATGACCCTCAATGAGATGGCGGCGGGGGAGATTCTTGAGGTGGTCACAGACTACTATCCTGCCAAGCAAACCATTCCAGCGTTGATGCAGGAGCTGGGGTACCCTTGCGAACTCAAAGACGTGGATCAGGCTGTCTTTCGGGTGATCATTCAAAAGGCCTAGAAATTTAAGGATGGGGAGGTCGTGATGGCCAAGATCCTATCCGTTACAACGCACGCGACCGACGACCCGACCAAGTGCACCCTGGCGTTCATCGTCGCGATCGGTGCCATGGGCGGCGGAAAAGAAGTCACGATCGCGCTCCTCGGGGAAGCGGTGTATGTCGCAAAAGCCGCGGTCGCCAAGACGATACACGGCGTAGGATTCCCGGCGCTCCCCGAACTGATTGACAAGGTGGTAAAAGGAAAAGTCCCGGTATACGTCTGAGGCGCGTGCTCAGTCGCCCGTGGGGTGACAGAAGACGATCTCAAGACACTGAACGCGTCGTTCATAGATCCCATCAAGTTTGCGACGATGGCTTCTGAGTCGAGCGTGGTCACCTTCTAGAGCCGACAAGCCCTTGCATTCAGACCGAAACGACGGTGGGCCGGAATTATCCGGCCCACCCACTATTCTCGCGCGGCCTCGGGACCCGCCCGCGCAATACGTGCAGCAGCGGACAGCCGGCGACCTCGCTGGAGGTCGGATCAGGTTCGCCTCGCGGACCAGATCCAGGCCGCCAAGATAATGTTAATGATCACGGGCACGACAACGTTTCTGACGGTGAACAGCCCTCCGATCCAGCCCCACAGCAGAAAGACGATGAAGAGGGCGAGCGCGATGACAATGGGCGTTGCCAAGCCTGCGTACTTTTCCGGATTACCGGCGATACCCCACAGCACGATCCCAAAGCCGAGGAATGAGGCCGACTGGACGAGGAGCACTCCCGCGTCTTTAACATCGTAACCGAAAATGGCCCGGACGAGTCCGGGTGACAGCGTGGAGAGGCCGATCAGCAAGACGTAGATGGCTGTGATCTGGAGCGGTGTCCGGAGTTTCTCCACTATTCAATCCCCCCTGCGAATCGAGTGGAGAGCCGCGCTATGGTTCCTCTTATCACGACGAGTTCGTCCCGATGCACGTCATGCCCGGGCTCCCGAGACGTGACCCCCTTTCATGCCCCACAACTTCTTTCCCTTTTCCTCATGCCAGGACTCGTCGAAGTGTTCCGCGAAACTTGCGCGCCACGGTTCATGGAGAATCCCACACTCGTCTGTTAAAGGGTGGTGGCGGGATGGCGCGGATACTTGTCCTCGGTGGCGGCGTCATCGGTCTTTCGACCGCAATGATGCTCGCCGAACAGGGCCACGATGTCATCGTTTTGGAACGCGACGATGATCCGCTTCCGAACTCACCGAACGAAGCGTGGCAAAGCTGGGAGCGCCGAGGGGTTGCCCAGTTCCGGCAACCGCATTTCCTCCAGGCCGCCGGACGCCACCTTCTCGATCGCCATTTGCCTGATGTCAAGCAAGAACTGTTGGACGCCGGCTGTATCATGTTCGATGTGAGCGCGCTTCTGCCGCCGTCGATACCCGATCGCGCCCGGCGGGATGGCGACGAGCGTTTCGTGACGGTTACCGGCCGTCGGGTCACGATTGAGTTCGCCGTTGCGCGTGCCGCAGAACGAGTGATATCAATCAGGCGCGGCGTCACCGTGGCGGAGTTGCTGAGGGGGCCTTCAGCGGCGAACGGTGTTCCCCACATCACCGGGGTTCGGACCACAAACGGAGAAACGATTGCTGCCGATCTGGTCATTGACGCGATGGGGCGGCGTTCGAAGCTCCCCGATTGGGTTGAAGCCATCGGCGGCCGGCGCCCGATTGACGAAGCGGAAGAATCTGGATTCCTCTACTACACTCGCTTTTTTCGTTCGGAGACCGGAGCGTTGCCGCAGTGCCGGTCGGGACTGCTGACCCATTTTCATTCGTTTTCGTTGCTCACGCTACCCGGCGATTCGCACACATGGTCGACGACAGTCTTTGTCTTCTCCGGCGACCCCGTCATGAAAACGCTGCGCGATGCGGACCGCTGGACGGCACTCGTCGCCGCCTGCCCGCTGCACGCCCACTGGCTGGACGGGGAGCCGATTAGCAGCGTACTTCCAATGGGCGGAGTCGCGGACCGGTACCGGCGATTTATCGTTGATGGCCGGCCGGTGGCGACCGGTATCGTAAGCGTGGGCGACTCTTGGGCATGCACCAATCCTGTCGGTGGCCGAGGGATCAGCATGGGCTTGATGCACGCGGCCGGCACGGTTGAGGTGGTCCAAGAACATCTGAGCGATCCGCTCGCACTCGCCCTGGCACACGACGATATGACCGAAGCGCGGGTGACGCCCTGGTACCGCAACACGGTGGAATTCGATCGAAAGCGAACTGCGCAAATCAGAATGGTGATCGAAGGTCGGACTGCCCCGCCGACGAACGATCCCGCTGATCTGCTGCCGTTCGCGATGATGCACGACGCTGAACTCTTCCGCGCCGGCGCTGAAATCTTTTCCTTGCTTGCCTTGCCACAGCACGTCCTGGCCCGCGCCGGCGTATCCGACCGGATCATGGACGTGGTCGCTGCCCATCCGGTCGCCGTGCCGTCCGGGCCGACTCGCGACGAGGTGCTTCGCATCATAGCGTAGCCGGAGTCACACCCGAAGATCAATGTCTTTCATGAACGAACCGCCTCAGTATTTGACAGACGGCGAGATAAACCGTAGTATTGTTGAAAACCTTCCCCTCTCTTACGTAGGCGGCTCTTCCAGCAACACAGCCGTCCCTGGCGGAGAAGGAGACGTGGCTCTAGTCCACGTCATCCACCACCGGAGCGGCATCATGGCGCAGAGCAGTAATGCTTCCTTCCGACCGTACTTCCGCATGTCGGTTGAAACGATCGCCGAAGCGACCGTGCTCCCCGTCAATCATCAACCGGACCGTAGCCAGTTGAACCCCCTAAGGGCGTAGGGGGGACTCCATGGGTCCCCACAGGCGGCTGACCCCCGTCCTGCTCGAAGTCCAACAGCGCACCGTCCAGATTCGCTCCGCAGCCCGCAAAGGCAAGACTCCGGCGGAAATCGCGGAGATTTGCGGCGCCCCGCTGAAAATGGTGGAGCAGATGCTCGCTCCCGTTGCCGATGCGCGGTTGTCAGACCCCGCCCACCTGCTCAACCACGTCAGCGTAGCGCCGGGGTTGCCCCCCACCGATATTCAGCTGTATTGGGTGGGATTCCTCAGCGCTGCGGGGCGGATCTGTGGGATTGGCGCGTCCTCCGCGCTCATCGTAACGCTCGGTCATCGGGTTCGAGAATACATGCAAACCTTCATGTCGGACCTCGCAACGCCGCAGGTTCGACACGAACTGTGCCGCAGCAACCTGGTTGGGTGGCAATTCTATGTTCGGGACCGATACCTCTGTGAGGTCCTCCTGCGCTGGGGCATTTCCTCGGAGGTCCATGGCGACGATCCCACGGTCTTAAACGATCTGCCGGTGGAATTCATCGCCCCCTTCCTCCGGGGATACCTTGACGGCAATTGGACTACACCCGGTGTCCCACGGTCACGGTCACATCGCCTCGTGCTCTATGGAACAGAGGCCGTCCTCGCGGGCATCAACGCGATGATCTACCGTGGTTGGCGGATCGCCCCCGGGGTGGTGACGTGCCGACCCCCTCGCGCTGAATTGCGCTTTAGTCAGCGGGACGAACGGGGGCTTCTTGATCATGTCCGGACCTACACCACACGCTCCCGGGAAGCGGGGCTCTGACGCTCGACAACCGCCAACCAAGACGAACCGCAGGGTTGATGCATCGTTAGCGGTTCATAAACGAGAGGAGTCATGCGATGCGCCGCCGAGACCAGCGCCAAACTGGTAGTGCCCGTAGTGCAAAGCCAACCAAGATGGAGTCCGTTTGGGCGACACGCGGACGGGTGCAGCCGGGGCCATTGCCCTGGGACTTGTCCATGCCGAATGTCAGAAAGCCGACCAACAGGGAACTTCGCCGGTCGTTTGGGGCGGGGCTGGGGACGCAGAAGCCTTCCTGACCGTTCGGTCCGGCACCACTGCGTTTTCTTGTTTGAATTGCAGATAGCGCCGGCCCGGAGTCCGGGCCGGCGTTTGCCGTCGAAGGCTCTGAGGCTTCATGTCTCGTTGCGTCGAATATGCGGCGAAAGGTCGGAACGATCGCCGCCATGTGCTTTGACGCTCACCAAGAAGGACCGTGATGCGCGGCGCACGGCATATGCTCAGGACACGTCACCCGCGCAATCGCACAACTCGCCTTCGCTTCGCTAATGAGCCGGCGGCCCGCGTAAAAACCCGCGGACGACACATGGCGCACACTCTAAGCGCCGGCCCAAGGACGGCTGAGGCACGCGGTGTTGAAAGGGAGTAGGCCATAAGCGTTCGCTGTCCTGAGGTCTAGAATGTTAGATAGACGGTTCTGGCAATGGGAGGCGTCCCGATGCGGCTATTTCTTACCGTGTTCATCGTCTCCAGCGTTCTTCTGTCAGCGTGGCATTCAGCAGCGAATGCGCAAGCGGCTGTGATTGTCATCTCACTCAATGTCGCGAACCTTCACCCATACACCGCAGACACCCAATACATGTCCATCGTCGGATACTATCGGACCCTCGTTCACAGGCAAACGGGAGTCTGGCTGACCTATGAGGCCGCTAACCGACTCATCGAGCAATTGAAACGGCATTAAGAGCAGCCGAAGATCCAGACTCACCGGACTATGCGCTATTGAGACCGCAACTGTCGTTGGATGCCATTGGACGCGGCTCAGTTTCACTCTCGGAAAATAGACGCCCGCCTCGCGGCCAAATCCGAGTAGATCTTCTCTTCGGCGGTGGCCAAGGGCCAGCAAAAGGTGCGCAAGCGAACGGCACCCGCCGCATCTGACCCATCGAAGGCCGGGCCGGCAACGTAGTAACTACTAGCCAGAGAGGGAGGGCACGACTGCGTACCCTCCCATCAGGAAAATTGTGGGGTCTAGAAAATCGGCTTTAACGCGTTCATATCCTTCATGCCCTCTTCCATCGTCATCGAGGGTACAATTCTGACGCTATTCCATTGCGCCAACCCGCTTTCCAAGACGAACTGATTAACAGATTCGGCCTTCGCTGATTCCACGACGACCACGCTAAGATGTTCGTGGCTTACAAATGGACCCGCGACTAAATTGACCCCTAGCCTCTTTGCTAATGCTGGGATTTCCGCCGCGCGGCTTTGCATCATTTCACGGGTCTTAGCATTTGACGTGGGGCAGATTTCAGGCCCATGGGTTGCCAGCAAGACATAGTGCATGAAACCAGCCTCCTTCCCGGTGGGATGTTTGCATGGGTGTATTCCAGCGTTGCCTCATATCGCCTGCCGAACAAGTGTCCACTTCGAAAGGCAAGA
>DASSJF010000034.1 GCA_035691305.1 bacterium | reverse complement strand
CCGGCCACGGCTACAAGTTCTGCAGCGTGGTCGGCGAGATCATGGCCGATCTGGCGCTCGACGGCCGAAGCCCGTTCGATCTCAGTCTGTTTGCGATTGGGCGATTCGCCGCAACTTAGGACGGCACCGGTTACCGGGCGGACAGGTGTGGAGTTCCAGCACGAACGGCGCCCTCCCATTCCTCCGAACCGGACGTCCCCATCCGGTTCTATCCGGCGCCGAGCTCACGGCGGGCGAAGGCCGCGAGATGGTCCGACAACCGCTCCAGTACCGCGGCGCCGATCTCCGGTGTGGCGGCGCGCGCGTCCCCCATGATGCCGTTCGGCGTGATCGCCCTGAGGCCGCGCCTGAACAGGTCGTCCGTGTCGATACGGCCCATTTTCCCCTGCTCCAGACGGTCGCGCGCCACGAGGGCGGGGTGCTTCGCCATCATAACCGACGTCTCGGTCAGCTCGGCGTGAAGGGCGTCGACGTCCTGGCGCACGCCGAGGGACTCCGCGGCGGCGTTCATCACCTGCATCATCTCGAGCAGCGCGGCGCGGCCCGCGTAGGCGGCGATCCGGACCTGCTTCGACGTCCACTCGTCCCGCAAACGCCGCGCGGCCTCTTCCAGCGCGTCGAAGTTGCCGCCGTGCGAGGAGAAGAGCACGAAGTTCTGAAACCCATGCGGCGCGAGCGACCGCACGTACGCGAGGACGGTCTCGATCAGCGTCTCGCGGGGGACGGAAAGGCTTCCCGGGAACGCGAGGTGGTGATCGGAACAGCCCGGCCGGATCACGGGCGCAAGCAGCGCCCGGTCGAGTTTCCGCGCGACGCGCTCGCCCACCGCGTAGCCGATCGCTGTATCGGTCATGGTGGGCAGGTGCGGTCCGTGTTGCTCGATCGACGCCACTACGATGACAACCGTTCGCACTCCGTCGCCGATGGCTTCCTGAACTTCAGGCCACGACATGTGTTCGAGCAACACCGTATCTTTCACCGCTCCGCCCCCTTCCGTGTTGCGGCGGCGCCGCCGCCTACTCCATCGAACCGTCGAAGGAAAAGACGCGCGCCGGCCGCAGTTCGAGCATCGCCGCGGCCCATGTTGGCTCGCTCCCAAAGCGCAGCCGCCAGCTCCGGCCGAACGCCGGCTCCGTCTCTGTAATGCCGGCGCCGTCGTGGACCACAACGGGACCTTCCGCAATCACCGCCCGGTGCTCCGGCCGCGCGTCGCCTTCCATCACAACGACCGACGCGTACGGCCGGCTTCGAAGATTGCGAAGCCGCGCGCCTCGAACCGTCGCGATCCAGAACGCTCCCCGCCACACGCTGAACGCGATCGGCGCCGCGTGCGGCCGCCCGTCCGGACGCCCCGTGGCCAGCACCCCGTAGCGGCGGCGGTCCAAAAACGCGGCCATGCGCGGCAGATCCATGGCGGCGCCGCGCGGAAACGACTCGCGAATGCCCACGCCGGCCTGATCGTAGCTCCGGTCCTGGATCTCGATGAACGGCCGCACGTCGTCGGTCATGGCAGCGGCGCCGGCCTCGCTCGGTACCCGCTCGGGCTGACGCCGAACTCTCCGCGGAACGCGCGGTTAAAGTTCGAGACGTCGGCGAAGCCGCTGTCCAACGCGACGTCCACCACCTTCGCGGGGCCCTCCGACAACCGCAGCGCCGCGTTGCGCAGCCGGGTTCTCAGAACATACTGGTGCGGCGTGACGCCCGTAACGCGTTCGAAAGCGCGGAGGAAATGGAACGGGCTGAGGCCGGCCTCCTGCGCGAGACGCGCCAGGGTGAGCCTGCCGTCCGGTTGACGCTCGATGGTTCGGACCGCCGCGGCGACGCCGGCCTCCGCCCGTGACGGCATTGTGGGCGCGTCCGGGCGAGCCCTCCGCGTAAGCTGAACGGCGTGTGCGGCGACCAGAAGGCTCAGTTCTTCCCAACCCATATCCCCCGCCGCGACGAGCGCCGCGCAGGCGCGTGCGACCAACGGCGTCAGGGCACGCAGCGGCGGGACCCTGACCACCCGGAAACGATGGCCGTCCCCGCCCGCGCCGGCGGCCGACGCCAGACGCTCGAAGTATTCTGGCGTGTAGGCGAACGACAGGCAGCGGTCTCCGGCACCGTGGTCGTGTCGGCATTCAAAACGCTGACCGGCGTTTCCCAACATGAGGGACCCCGGCGTCAAGAGATCGTATCCGGCCGCGGCGCGATATTGAAAGCTGCCCGCGACGACCAGGCTGATAAACATATCGTCGTGCTGTTCTTCAAACGGACGGTCCTGCGGGCCGGACGTGCACACCACGTCGGACACCGACCACTCCCGACCTTCCGCAAGGACCCGCGCCGTCAACCGTCCCGGACCGCCTTCGAGGGCGCGCTTCGCCAGGGCATCGTCCAGGACGGCCGCAATTTTCGCCAAGATTCCCGCCTCTGGTCCGCCTTATAACAATCTAGCACCGGGACACGGCACGGGGCCAGCCATCGCTCCGGGCGCAGAAAGGAGATCACATGGCTCCTGGGCTGGTCCGCGACGATGTCCTGTGGCTGCACGAGACGACGTTTGCCGCCTGGAACTGGGCGCACAAATCGGTGCGTGCCGCGATAAAGGGACTGTCGGTCGAGGAGGCGGTGTGGCGGCCGGGACGCCACACGCACTCTGTGTGGGAGCAGATCAATCACCTCGCCTATTGGAAGGGGTACATCGTCCGCCGCGTGGCCGGCGAGCGTCCGCCGCACCCCCAGGCTTGGCCGGTCGCGGGCCGAAGCGCCGCTGAGCTTCGCCGCTCGATCGACGATCTCGCGCGGCTCCACCGGCGGCTGCGGGCAGCAATTCTCAAGATCGAACCGGAGCGTTTCGCGGGGTCGTGCAGCGGCAGGTACACGCTCGCGAGGCTGCTGCTCGGCGCCGCGGCCCACGATTCCTACCACGTCGGGCAGATCCTGCTTACGAGGAAACTCTATCGGGAAGCGCTGCGGCGGGCGTCGCCACGGGCCGGGCGCTAGGGATGCAGGCCGTCCCAGAGCACGTCGAGGACTCCGGCGACGAACTGTCGATCCGTCATTCTCAGCGCGTTCTTGCCGAGCGACAGCCGGGTGAACACCCAGAAGAAACACGGCCCCACCAGCGCGGAGGCCACCTGCGCCGGCGATAGATCCGACCGCAGGCCCCCGCGCGCCTGCTCGGTTTCGATAAATTCGGCCACCGCGGCGTAGAGGCGTTGAGATCCGCCGTTCCGCCCGCGCACGACTTCGCGGTGCCGGCGGGTGAGTTCCGCGTCGGAGAGCACCGCGACCGCGGCCGGTGTAATTTGTTCGAAGAACCGGATCACATTTAGGCAGAGGCGCCGAAGCCGTCCCCGGGGCGTCTCGCCGCTGACGATCGCAAGCGACTCCTGGAAAGCCGGGACGTCGACGAACACGGCCGCCAGGAGCAGGTCCTCTTTCCGAGGGAAGTGCCGGAAGATCGTTTCTTCAGCGCCGCCGGCGGCCCGGGCGATCTGCTTCGTCGTCACCCGCGCGATGCCGCGGTCTTCGATCAGCTGCCGCGTCGTCCGAACGAGCCGGCTTCTGGTGACGGATCCGGAGCGGGCCATGGCGAGAATATCGTGAGTAATCGTTCACTTGTCAAGCCTGGACACGCCGACCGGGCGGGGCTGAACGCGCGGCTTAGGGTTGGCCTGCCGCGACCTTGGGCATCCAGACCTGCCGCGCACCCTCGTACGCCGCGATCTCGTCTTCGTGCTGCAGGGTGAGCGCGATCGGGTCGAGGCCGTTCAGCAGGCAGTGCTTCTTGAACGGATCGATCTCGAAGCGGTCCGTCCGGCCGAACGCGTCCGTGACGGTCTGGCGCGCAAGATCGACCGTGATCTGATAGCCTTCACGGGTCGACGCCATGTCGAGCATCTCGCGGACCCGCGCCTCCGGCAGGACGATCGTCAGCAGGCCGATCTGGGCGCAGTTGTTGGCGAAGATGTCCGCGAACGACGGCGCGATGACCGCCTTGAACCCGTAGTCCTGGAGCGCCCAGGGCGCATGCTCGCGCGACGACCCGCAGCCGAAATTCCTGCCTGCGACGAGGATCGTGCCGTCGCGGTACTCGGGCTTGTTGAGCACGAAGTCCGGATTCGGAGAGCCGTCCTCGCGGTAGCGCATGCTGTAGAAGAGCACGTCGCCGTAGCCGGTCCGCTCGATCCGCTTGAGGTACCGCGCCGGCGTGATCAGGTCGGTGTTGCAGTCCGGGATGCCGAGCGGCACGACGACCCCGTTGTGGGTGCGAAACGGCTCCATCCTAGACCCTCCACTCGCGGACGTCGACGAAGTGGCCGGCGATGGCCGCGGCCGCGGCCATCGTCGGGCTCACGAGGTGCGTGCGGCCGCCCGGACCCTGTCGGCCTTCGAAGTTCCGGTTGGAGGTCGACGCGCACCGTTCGCCCGGGCCGAGAATGTCCGGGTTCATGCCGAGGCACATGGAGCAGCCCGCTTCGCGCCACTCGAACCCCGCCTCGGTGAAGATGCGGTCGAGCCCCTCGCGCTCCGCCGCCGCCTTGACCATCTGCGAGCCGGGCACCACCATCGCTCGGACCTTCGGGCTCACGCGCCGCCCCGCGACGACCTGAGACGCCGCGCGAAGATCTTCCAGCCGGGCGTTCGTGCACGACCCGATGAACACACGGTCGATCGCAATGTCCTGAATGGGCGTCCCCGGGCGCAGGGCCATGTACTCGAGCGCGCGTGCCACCGCGGCGCGCGCCTGGGGGTCGGTCTGGCCGGCCGGATCCGGCACACACCCGGTCACGGGTTCCGCCTGCGCGGGGTTGGTGCCCCACGTCACGAAGGGCTCGATCGTGGCGGCGTCCATCCGAACCGTCGCGTCGTACCGCGCGTCCGGGTCTGTGGGAAGCGCCCGCCACGCCTCGAGCGCGGCCTCCCACGCCGCCCCCTTCGGGGCGTACGGGCGGCCCTCGACGTACCTGAACGTCGTCTCGTCCGGCGCGATCAAACCGGCCCGGGCGCCGCCTTCGATCGTCATGTTGCAGACGGTCATGCGGCCTTCCATCGAGAGCGTCCGGATCGCCGCGCCGGTGTACTCGACGACGTGCCCCGTCCCGCCGCCCACGCCGTTCTGCCGGATGATGCCGAGGATCAGATCCTTGGCCGTGGTGCCGCGCGGCAGGTCGCCCTCGACGGAGATCTGCATCGTCTTGGGCCGCTGCTGCGGAAGCGTCTGGGTCGCGAGCACGTGCTCGACTTCGCTCGTGCCGATCCCGAACGCGAGCGCTCCGAACGCGCCGTGCGTGGCGGTGTGGCTGTCGCCGCACACAATCACCAGACCCGGGAGCGTGAGGCCGAGCTCCGGACCGATAATGTGCACGATCCCCTGGCGCGGACTCAGCATGCCCTCGAGCCGGATGCCGAACTCCTCCGCGTTGCGCTCGAGCGCCTCCACCTGGACCTTGCTCGTCGGATCGGCGATCGGTTCGGTGCGCGGCGTCGTCGGCACGTTGTGGTCGAGCGTCGCGTACGTCAGGTCGGGCCGGCGCACCCTGCGGCCGGCGAGCCGCAACCCCTCGAACGCCTGCGGCGACGTCACCTCGTGCACGAGGTGCATATCGACAAAGAGCAGGTCCGGCTCGCCCTCGCCCCGCGCGACGACGTGCGCGTCCCAGATTTTTGCCGCGAGCGTCTTTCCGCTCATGACTCCCCCTCGGTCCGAGGCGCGGCGTCCTCATCCGCGGCGGGACCGCCGGCCGTGCCTTTCGGCTCCACCGGCGCGGTCCGCTTTGGACGCGGCAGCGGCCGCGGACGGACCCCCATCTTGCCGGTCTCGCGGTCCGCGACCTTGCTGGCGCCATAGCTGTCCGGCTTCGTCACCGCGGCGTATCCGCTGCCTTGGACCATGCCGACGACCTCGCGGATGATCCGCTTGGTCTCGCCCCGGTCGCCGACGTCGAGATGGATCTCCAAAGGCAGTTCGCTGTAACCGTTCTTCGCGAGCTCCGCGCTGATCTGGCTCGCCGTCTCGAGGCTCAACGAGGTCTCGAACAGGATCCGCTGCCGGAGGCTCTCGATCTTCCGGTTGCGGAACCGGTGGTAGAAGTACCGCCCGCCGTGCCCGACCCGGTGGATCACCACCGCGGTGACGAAACATGTGTCGTCACCGAGCAGCGAGTCCGTCCCGATGATCAGGTTGTACTGCTGGTCGCGCTCCTCTTCCATGTACTGGACGATGTGCGCGAACATCCGGTCGAAGCTCAGTTTGCCGTGCGTCGGCGATATGAACTCCATCGGTTGTGCTCCTGCGCTTCAGTATATCAGAAACCCTTGGCAGAAGCGCTCGCGCCGCCGCGCCGGTTGTGCGCGGCTAGAGTTCGCGGCGGCCCTCGAGTGCGCGGGCGAGCGTCACCTCGTCCGCGTATTCGAGGTCGCCGCCGACCGGCAGGCCGTGTGCAATGCGGGTGACGCGCACGCCGAACGGCTTCAGCACCCGCGACAGGTACAGCGCGGTCGCTTCGCCCTCGACGCGGGGATTGGTTGCGATGATCACTTCCTTCACCGGCCCGTCGGTCTCACCCGGCCTCGGCGACACGCGCCGCAGGAGCTCGGCGATCCGCAGGTCGTCGGGGCCGACGCCGTCGAGCGGAGAGATCGCCCCGCCGAGCGCATGGTACACGCCGGAGAACTCGCGCGTCCGCTCCATCGCCGCGATGTCGCGCGGGTCCTCGACGACGCAGATCACCGCGCGGTCGCGACGATCACTCGAGCAGATCGCGCACGGATCGACGTCCGTGATGTTGCCGCAGATCGAGCAGTAGCGGATGAGGCGCTTGGCCTCGAGGATCGCCTGCGCCAGTGCCTGCGCGTCGGCCGGGTTCATCGACAGCATGTAGAATGCCAGCCGCTGCGCGGTCTTGGGACCGATCGTAGGAAGCTTGCCGAGCTCGTCGATCAGCCGCTGCAGCGGCGCCGCGTAAACCGACACGGGGCGGTGGACTACGGGCCGAGTCCGGGCAACCCGGGCAGCGACAGCCCGCCGGTCACCGCCTTCATTCGCTCCGCCGCCAACTCACGCGCCTTGCGGAGCGCTTCGCCGACCGCGGCGAGCACGAGGTCTTCCAAGAGGGACACGTCGCTCGGGTCGACGGCGGCGGGGTCGATCTTCACCTCGAGCAGATCGCCGTGGCCGTTCGCGACGGCGCGGACCACGCCGCCGCCCGCGGTCGCCTCGACGCGTTCCTGCGCGAGTTCCTCCTGCGCGCGGGCCATGTCCGCCTGGACTTTCTGAACCTGCTTCATCATCTTCTGCATGTTGAACACGGCGGCTACTCCAGGCGGCGGACTTCTTGCACCGGGTTGCCGAAGCGCCGGATTGCTTCGTCGACGAGGGTGCGCGACGCCTGCGCCTCCCCCGAGGAGGCCCCCGGCGGGGACTCCCCGGACGCCGGCGGGCCCGCCGGCAGCACGTCTGTCTCCGCGGTCTCGTCGAGCATGAACCGAAGCCGGTAGGCCGCGCCCAGCACGCGCGTGAGCGCGTCTGTGACGACACCCCGGTTCTTGGCCTCCTCCAGGCGCTCCAGGTGGAACGGGTGGCGGACGCCGAGCAGGACCTCGTTGTCCGCCACGCCGCGGGGCGCGCTCTCGAGCAGGTAGGCGTGCACCGCGCGTGTGCGCTGCTTCACGTCGTCCATCACGGCCGGCCACCGCGCCTTGAGGCCGTCGATCGTGAGGGGCGCGTCCGAATCGGCCCGAGCCGCAAAGACAGGTGAGGGCGGCGCTTCAGCGGCTGTCGCGACCCCGGGGGCCGGGGGCATGCCGGCGATCTCCACGGGCGTCGATCCCGCGAACGCCGAGCGCGGCGGTTTTCGCGCCGGCTTGTCCGCGGCGGCGGGGCGGTCCGGCGCGGACCGGCCCGGCGTCGAGCGATCCTGGCCGGGTTCCGCCCCCGCGGGGGTGGAAGGAGCAGCCCCCCCGCCCTGCTCGAGCGCGGCGACGCGCGCGGCGAGACTCTCGATCGACGGGTCGAGCTCGGGCCGCGACGCGCGCAGGAGCGCCATCTCGAGAGTGACGCGCGGCTGCGTCGCGGCCCGGGCCTCGGCCTCCGCCGCGGCGAGAACCCGGATGTACTGCGCGATCACACCGGGGGCGACGCCCGCCGCCTGCGCCCGCAGCGCCCGGAGCCGCTGGTCGGTCGTCTCGAGGATCGCCTGGGGCTCGCGCATCACCGCGACCACCAGCAGATCCCGGAACTGGTCGACGAGGCTGCGCAGGACCTGACGCACGTCGCGCCCTTCGTCGAGAAGCTTCCCGGCAAGCACGAGGGACCCGCCGGCGTCGCCGTCGATGATCGCCTGGGCCATCTCGTGCGCGACGTCCTCGTCGACGACCCCGAGCACCGCGAGGACGTCCGCCTTCGTGATCCGGCCGCGGCAGAACGCATTCAGCTGGTCGAGCAGGCCTTCGGCGTCGCGCAGCGCGCCGTCCGCGGACCGCGCGACGAGATGGAGCGCGTCGTCGTCGACGGCCAGCGACTCGGCCTTCGCGATCCTGCGGAGCCGCTCGACCATCGTGGTCTGCGGAATGCGCTTGAAGTCGAAGCGCTGCGTCCGCGACGTGATCGTCGTCGGCAGCCGGTGCGGCTCCGTCGTCACGAGGACGAGCACCGCGTGCGGCGGCGGCTCCTCAAGCGTCTTCAGCAGCGCGTTCGCCGCCTCGGTCGTGAGCATGTGCGCTTCGTCGATGATGTAGACTTTGTAGCGGCCTTCGACCGGCACCAGCCGCACTTTCTCGCGCAGGTCGCGGATCTCGTCGATGCCGCGGTTGCTCGCCGCGTCGATCTCGATCACGTCGAGCGAGCTCCCGGTGGCGATCGCGATGCAGGAGGGGCAGGTGTTGTCCGGGGTAGGCGTCGGGCCGCGCACGCAGTTGAGGCACTTGGCGAGAAGGCGCGCGGTCGTCGTCTTGCCGCTGCCGCGGTGGCCGCAGAAGAGATACGCGTGCACGATCCGGCCGGCCGCGATGGCGTTCTGGAGCGTGCGGGTGACGCGCTCCTGGCCGACGACGTCCTCAAACGTCTGCGGACGCCACTTGCGGTAGAAAGACACGTGGGACAGCGAACGTCACCTCGCGCAGGTCTCGCCCCGTATTCGCCGAACCTTTCCCGCACTCCTGGAGGTGGCCTATTTCGCCGCGGATCCTCGCGATTTTTTCGCTCGCCGCCGCGATCCTGGTCTTCGCCGATGCCCGCCGCCGAATGCGTTCCGTCCACGCGGTGCTGTGGGCCGTCGCGGGCGTCGCGTTCGTCGGCGCCGCCGTTCCGCTCTATCTGATCGTCCGCCCCACGGGTCGCACCACCTGGGGCCTGGTGGAAGTCGTCGGGGTGACGCTGTTCTTCGCGGGCACGCTGCCGCTCGCCGGTCTGCTGCTGCCCCACGGGGCCGCGACGTCGCTTCCGCCGTTCTGGTTGGTCATGGCGCTCGCGCTCGGCCAGGATGCGTCCTTCGTCGCGGCGGCGCTGTATCTCGCGGCGGTGAAGTACCGTCTGCCGATCGCGGCGCTGGGGCTGCGGGTCGACCATGCGCGCACGCGGGTGTTCCAGGGCCTCGGCGCATCGGTCGCCGCAGTCCTCGGCAACGGCCTCGGCCAGAACCTGACGATCACGCTCATCGCGCTCAACATCGGCGGGGCCGCCGCGACCAAGTACGTGAACGGCGAGGAGCAGCGCAGCCCGATCTACCGGATGTTGCCGCACCTGCACGCCGGCGCGGAGATGGCGGTGCTCACCTTCGTGGTCGGCGTGGTCGTGCCGATCGGCGAGGAGGTCTTCTTTCGCGGCCTGGTGCTCGGCGCGCTGCGGCGGTCGCTCAGCCGGCACGCGGCGGTCATCGTGAGCGCGCTCTTCTTCGCCGCGGCGCACCTTCAGGCCGTGGAGCTGCTGCCGATCCTGATCCTCGGCCTCGTCCTCGGCTACCTGTACGAGTTTACGGGCTCGATCGTCCCCGGCATGATCGCGCACGGCCTCAACAATCTCGCCGCGCTCTTTCTCTTCTACCAGACGTCGGCGATCGGCCCGTAGCCCGTTTCCGCCGTGGTGAAGGAACGACAGCCGATCGTACGAGTATTATTCTTTCAGAGCGGAGCTCTCGGGTCACGCGGGCCTGCGCCTCGATGGCGCGCATTGGAGGAGTCTCAGGAATGACGGGCAGAGCGGAAAGCCGCACGGGCGATCCGGGGGAGAAGGCGATCGAGGAATTCCGCACGCAACTGGCGGGCGAGGTGGTCGTCCCGGGAGACGGCGGGTACGACGCCGCCCGCTCGGTGTGGAACGGCTACATCGACAAGCGCCCGCGCGTCGTCGCCCGGTGCAAAGGCGTTGCCGACACCCTGACCGCCGTGCGTTTTGCTCGGTCGCAGAACCTGCTGACGGCGGTGCGCGGCGGGGGGCATAACGTCGCCGGCTTCGGCACGTGCGACGGCGGGATCGTGATCGACCTGTCTGCGATGAAAGGGATGCGGGTCGATCCGGAGGCGCGGACGGCCCGCGCCCAGCCGGGTCTTACCTGGGGCGAGTTCGACCGCGAGACCCAGGCCTTTGGACTCGCGACGACCGGCGGGCTCGTGACGACGACGGGGATCGCGGGGTTCACGCTCGGCGGCGGCATCGGATGGCTCATGCGAAAGCATGGGCTCACCAGCGACAATCTGATCTCCGCGGACGTCGTGACGGCGGACGGCCGGCTCCTGACCGCGAGCAGCGCGAGCCATCCCGACCTCTTTTGGGCCCTGCGCGGCGGCGGCGGGAACTTCGGCATCGTCACCTCGTTCGAGTACCGCCTTCATCCGGTGGGTCCGGTCGTCCTCGGCGGCGCCGTCTTCCACCCGGCCGCGAAGGCCCGCGAGGTACTGCGGTTCTACAACCGCTGGGCCGCCACGTTGCCGGACGAGATGACGTCGATGGTGGCGTTCATCACCGCGCCGCCCCTCCCGTTCATACCCGCGCGGCTACACGGCACGCCGATGATCGCGGTCGCCGCATGCTATGCGGGATCCGTGGAGGGTGGACAGCGGGTTGCGCAGCCGCTCATCGCGTTCGGTCCCCCGGAGGTTGCGCACGTCGGACCGGTGCCGTACCGCATCCTCCAGGGTATGTTCGATGCCAGCGCACCGCGCGGGATCCATTCATACTGGAAAACGCACTACGTGGCGGACCTGTCGGACACCGCGATCGACGCTCTCGTCGCGGAGACGGCAAAGATGCGTTCGCTGTCGCCGTTTACGACGTTGCACATCCACCACCTCGAGGGCGCGGTCGGCCGCGTCGCCCCCGATGCGACCGCCTTCCGGCATCGATCGCCGCGGTACGCGATGAACATCGTCGGGCTGTGGACCGCCGGCGAGCAGCCGGATCCGCACATCGCGTGGGTGCGCCGGACGTTTGACGCCGTCCAGCCGTTCGCGACCGGCGCCCCGTATCTCAACTTCCTCGGCGACGAAGGGGCCGACCGCGTTCGCGCTGCGTACGGAGCCGACACCTACGATCGGCTGGCCGGGATCAAGCACCGCTACGATCCGGCGAATTTCTTCCGTGTGAACCAAAACATCCGGCCGGCGGCGCCGTCGCTCGCCTAGGGCGGTCTCAATCGGCGCCGGCCGCCCGCGCCCGAGTCAGGCGCGCGACACGGCCGCCGGTGGCGCGGATGAGGCCGGCGCCCGACAACAGCAGCTGCACCCCGCGGCGGCCCGCGCTGACGCTGACCCGGTCCAGGCCGCGGGCGCTTTCGTCGATAAACACGGCGGCATGGCCCTTGCCGCCCAGCGGCGACACCCCGCCGCGCTGGTAACCCGTCAGACCCGGCAATTCCCTCACGGGCACCATCTCGGTTCGCTTGTTGCCCGACCGGGCCGCGAGCGCCTTCAGGTCGAGATCGGCCGAGGCGGGGATGCACGCCATGACGACGCCGGTCTTGTCGCCGCGCACGACCAGCGTCTTGAACACCCGCTCCGGCGGAAGGCCGACTTTGGCCGCCGCGGTGACGGCATCGAGATCGTCCTCGGAGTACGCATACTCGCGGACCTCGTACGGAATCCGCAGCCGGTCGAGAAGGTGCGCGGCGACGGTTTTCACATCACCAGGACCGCTGCTCGACCCCGCAGTACGCCGCGATAAACGACGCGAGCCACGTCACCGCGCGCCGCAGCTGGTCGACGGGCACCATCTCGTCGGGGCTGTGCCCGCGATAGATCTCACCCGGTCCGAAGTTGATCGCCGGGATGCCGCCGGAATTCACGAGATGACGGCCGTCCGTGATCGCGGAAAACCCTCGCACGATCGGGGCCTCGCCCAGGTCTCGGCCGGCGGCGGCAAACGCGGCCACGGCCGGATGCGCCGGCTCGGTGACCGCGGGATCCATCGGCGCGTCCTGCCACGTCAGCGCGGGCGGGTGCTCCGCCGTCCACGGCGCCGCGGCGGTCACGCGCGCGAGCGCCGCTTCCACGGCGCGCCGCATCTCTCCGGTGCGGTCGCCGCCGATCATGCCGACGTTGTAGTGGAGCTCGCACACATCGGGGACCGCGCGTCCGGCCGGTCCGGAGTTGAGCGACATGAGGTTCCAGACGCGCCCCTGCGGGAGCGGCTGCCACAGCGGATGCATCGCCGTGCGGTCGAGATCGTCGCGCAGCGCTTCGAGGGCGACGGCATACCGCCACGCCTGGTGGATCGCATTCACGCCGCGCCAGCCCTCGCCCGGATGCGCCCGCCGTCCGGTGACGCGAAGCGTCAACGACGTCGAGCCGCGCGATCCCGGACAGACGACGAGGCCGGTCGGCTCGCCCACGACCGCGGCGTCCGCCGTGTAGCCGCGCCGGAGGCAGTCCAGAGTCCCCGCGCCGCCCGCTTCCTCGTCGACCACCGAGTGAATCGCCACCGGCCACCGGGGCACGAGCCCCGCCCGGCGCAGCGTCATGAACGCGCCGACGAACGAAAGGAGGCAGCCCTTGGCGTCGGCCGAGCCGAGGCCGCACACCTGCCCGTCGTGCACCGCCGCCGACAGCGGCGGGGACGACCACGCGGCGGGATCGCCCGCATGCACCGTGTCCGCATGGCTGTTCAGGAGGAGCCGCGCGCGGCGGCCGTCCGGTATGTCAACGGACGGCGCCCACGCGACGACGTTCGGCCGGCCGCGGAAGCCCTGCGCCGGCACGAACCCGCGCATGAACGGATACTGCGCGACGACCGCCTCGGCGTCCGGCTCCCACGACTCGACCCGGCAGCCGAGGCGCTCGAGCTCGCCGGCGAGCATCTGCTGCAGCGCGCCTTCGCCCGCCCCGCCCTGCGCGGGATTCACGCTCTCGGTGCGCACCGCGGCCTGGAGGCGGGCGACGATCTCCGGCAGCACGGTTTCGCCGGCGCGGCGGATGCGTTCGGTGAGCGCGCCCGTGTCCGTCTACCGGTGCACCGAGACGCCGCTGAGATCCGTCCAGCCGAGCCCCAGCGGCGAGCCTTCGAACCCGCGGACGTACGGCTTCACGAGCACCGCCCAATGCGTGAAGACGATCGGGACCAGCGCCGCATCGCCCATTGCCTCCGCCTCCGCTTTGCGGTAGGCCGCCTCCCGCGCCGTCTCCGTGGAGGCACCGTTGGCCTCGTTGATCAGCGCGTCGACCGCCGGGCTGCTGTAGTTGGCGGCATTCAAACCGCTCCGGCTGTCGAGCAGCTGATCCAGATAGACGCTGTAGTCGAGGAACGACGCGGTCCAGCCCGTCATAAACGACTGAAACACCGTGCGGCGGTTGAGCGACGCGCGGAAGGCGGCAAACTCCTGGCGCTGCAGCCGCACGTCCAGCCCGAGCGCGTCTTTGAGCATCGCGGCGCTCGCCTCGGCCGCCATCTGATAGTCCGGCGCCGCGGGGTTGAGGGCCATCGTGAGCGGCGGCATGCGCCCCGCCCATCCCGCCTCCGCGAGCAGCCGTTTGGCCGCCGCGGCATCGTAGAGCAGCGTCTTGACGTTGGGATCGGTGCCCGGGACCTGCGGCGGCGTGATCGTGTACGCGGCCGTGTAGAATCCGAAGAAGACGGTCTTCGCGATTCGCTCGCGGTCGACGGCCTGCGCCACTGCGCGCCGGACCCGGACGTCCCTGAAGGGTGGGTAGACCGCACCGTTGAGACCCATGTATATGCTCTGCGCGCGCGGGAAGAGCTTCAGTTGCCCGCGGTACTTCGGATCGCGCGAGATGCGGCCGTAGTCCGCCAGGGGCACGTTGGTCTCGTCAAGATCTCCCGCCTCGTACATGTTGAGTCGCGTCTGCTCGGACGGCACGATCAGCATTTCGATCGTCGCGACCTTGGGGGCCCCCAAGAAGAAGTCGGGCACGGCGTTGAACACGAAGCGGCTGTTGTGCTCCCAGCGCACGAGCCGGAACGGTCCCGCGCCCGCGTCGGTCTTCTCGAACCACCCGCGCCCGCCGGCCTCCACTTCCTCACGGTTCAGCACCACGGCCTGATACGAGGTGAGCCGGTAGAGAAACCCGCCGCGCCCTTCGGGGCGCAGCGCAATCTGCAGCGTCGTCGGGTTCACCACCCGGACGCCGGCCAGCGAATCCGCGGCGCCTGAGTGCACCGCGTCGAAGCCGACCACGCCGCCGAGCAGCGCCTGCACAGCCCCGCTCGTTGTCTCCGGCCGGACCAGCCGGTCGAAGGACCACTTCCAGTCCGTCGCGGTCACGGGCCGGCCGGTGTGAAACTTCGCCCGAGGATCCAGCGCGAACGTATAGACGAGGCTCCCGCCCGTGACCGTCCAGCTTCGGGCGCCCATCGGCCGGAGGCGCCCCGCGTTGTCGATCGTCACGAGCCGCAGTTGCGTCAACCATGCCGCCGTCGCGCCGGTGAAATCGGCGGCCACGTGAGGGTCGAGCGACGGCGCCTCGCCGACCGCGTAGGTACGGAACACAGATCCGGAAGTCCCGGCCGGAGCGCCGATCGCCGGCGCCGAGAGCAAGGCCGCCGCTGCGGCCGCGGCGAGCAGCCGGAGGCGCATCATCGGACGCGCCGCCGCGCCGCCCGCGGCTTTTCGGCGAGTTGAACGAAACTGGTGATCCCCAGATGGTTGAGCAGCGGCCAGTTCGCGATGAACAGCAGGCGCGCCGGCCGCGTCCGATCGTCGTTGACGTGCCGGTGCACGACCATCGGCGGAATGTAGAGCCCGTCGCCGGCTCGCCAGCGGACGGTCTTGCCGTCGTGCACGTCGTGGCCGCGGCCGTCCAGCACGTAGGCCACGGCTTCGAAGTTGTGGTGGTGGGAGCCGGTGGCCGCGCCCGGCGGAATCTCACGAATGAACATGGCCAGGTTCTTGGAGTCGAAGCCGGTAACCGAGTCGACGATGTACGCGCTGCGGCCGTGCAGGTTGTCCTCCCAGCGCAGTGCGCGCGACCGGATCGCGCGCTTCGTCGCGCGCCGGCGGCTGTCGACCGCCGCCTTGACGTAGTGGATTCGCTCGACGAACTTGCGCATCTTGCGGTTCGCCTTCCCCTGCGCCGTCATGAACGTCCCCCTTTGCGGATCATCGCCGGCCGGCTCCGCGACCGGTGCCAGTGGTAATTAACGCCGGCGCTGGCGCGGGTCGAGCCGCTCGGCGAGCGACTCCCCCAGCACGTTGAAAGCGATCACCGTGAACGACAGCGCCGTCGCCGGCACGATGACCAGGTACGGGTGGCTCTGCAGGTACTGAAACGACTCGTTGATCATGAGCCCCCAGCTCGGCCGCGGGGGCTGCACCCCGATGCCGATAAAGCTCAGCGTGGCCTCGGTCAGCACGAGCGCGCTCACGTCGAGCGTCGCGCGCGCCGCGAGCAGGTGTACCGCGTTCGGCACGAGGTGCCGCAGCAGGAGCCGGCCGGGCCGCGCGCCGATCGCGCGGGCGGCCTCGATATATTCCCGCTCGCGGAGCGAGACGACCTCGCTCCGGATCGTCCGCGCCATCGCGGGCCAGGCGGTCATCGTCAGCGCGAGGACGATGTTGAGCAGGCTCGGCCCGAAGATGCCTGTGACCAGGACCGCGAGCAGCAGCGACGGAAACGCGATCAGCAGATCGACGATCCGCATCAGCGCCGCGTCCACCGGGCCGCCGTAGAAGCCCGCCACCGTCCCCCACGCGACGCCCACGACCGACTCCGCGGCCACGGCGGAAAAGCCGACGGTCAGCGAAATACGCGCGCCGTGCAGCAGCCGGCTGAACAGGTCCCGGCCGAACTGGTCCGTGCCGAGCCAGTGAAGCGGCTTCGGTCCCTGCAGCGCCTGATCGAGGTTTTGGCGATCGTAGCCGTACGGGGCGATCCACGGCGCCGCGAGCGCGGCCGCCAACAGCAGCACGAGGAAGCCCGCGGCCGCGGCCGCGGGCCAGTCGCGCCGCAGCC